>NZ_JAAGPE010000033.1:0-55833 GCF_017104605.1 Burkholderia sp. Ac-20384
TGGATTCGTCGACACGCTGGCCAGGCTGGTGGCCGAGCCGTCGCTGGCCGACGCGCTGCGACCGCTGCACCTGACCGACTGCACGATCGACGCGCACGATGGCCGCTGGACGCTCGCGATCGTGCCGTTCGGCGGCAGCGAGGTCGTGAACCGGATGCCGTCGTTCCGCCGCTACGTCCGCCTGACGGGCGAGCAGGCCGCCGCGCTGTCGGCGGCCTGTCTTGCGTTCGAAACCGCACTACGCAGGATTTTGCACGGGTAAGCTGTGGCGTTGCGCGCCGGGGAAGCCCGGCGGCCGCGTTTAGGGGTTTTACCGGAGATGCCGATGCTGTTCCAGTCACGCTCACACGAAGACGTGCACGATCACGGGCTCGCGATCGCGGGCTGGCATCAGGTCTACCGCCAGATGACGCCGGGCCGCTTCAAGGGCACCGTCACGCAGGTGCTGTACGACGATTTCCACTTCTTCCGCGAAACGACCAACCGGCGTGTCGCGCAAACCGGGCTCGCGCCGGCCGGGCGCACGTCGCTCGCGGTGCCGCTGTCCGTGCCGCTCGCGGGCACGTTCCAGGGCCAGCCCGTCGACGGCTATGCGCTGCTCGCGCTGCGCGCCGGCGAGGATTTCGAATTCCACACGCCGGAAGGGATGGGGCTCGTCGGGATCAGCGCGGCGTCCGACATGGTCGACGAGCTGTGCGAAGCCGAATTCGGCGCATCCGGCGCACGCAAGCTGCGCCACGTGACGCGGCTGTCCGACGAGCAGGGTGTCGCGCTCGGCGTGCGGCTGTCGGCGCTGATCGACGAGGCGCAGCGCAACCCGGGCCACCTCGAATATGCGGCCACCCGCAAGATGTTCCGCGACGCGATGCTCGGCATGTTCCTCGACGCGCTCGAGCAGGGCATCGGCGTCGAGCGTCGCGACATCACGCACGCCACCTATAGCGACATCGTGAGCCGTTGCGAGAAGCATCTGCGCGACCGGCCCGAAGAACCCGTCACCGTCCTCGAACTGTGCCGCGCGTTGCGTTGCAGCCGCCGCACGCTGCAAACGAGTTTCCAGCGCGTGGCCGACGTCACGCCGGTCGGCTATCTGCGCACGATCCGGCTGAACGCGGTGCGCCGCATGCTGCGCACGACGTCCGTGCAGCAGCTCGGCGTCGGCGAGGCCGCCGCGAGCTGGGGTTTCACGCACCTCGGCTATTTCGCGCGCGAGTATCGCGACCTGTTCGGCGAGCTGCCTTCCCAGACGACGCGCCCCGAATGATGCACGCGCACCGCGACGCTGCCGTCGGGCACCGTCGCGGGCAATGCGCGCCACTGTTTGCCGATTTGCGATAGAGGTCCTGAATTTTCGCTGGATAGAGTCCTGTCACCCATATCGATAACCCCATCGATCTGCACTGCGAATCGATGACAACAGAGGGCGGGACATGAAGATCGGACGACGACTGGCCGCGGCTGCGGCGACGCTGGGCTGCATGCACGCACACGCGCAGACCACGGGCAGCGTGACGCTGTACGGCACCGTGGATACCGGCATCATCTACTCGACGAACCAGCAGTTCACGCGCGCCGACGGCAGCACGGGCGGCGGCCATGCATGGCAGATGGGCGGCGGCAACCTCGTGCCGTCGCGCTTCGGCTTCCAGGGCGCCGAGCCGCTCGGCGGCGGGCTCAATGCGGTGTTCACGCTCGAGCAGCAGTTCCTGTCCGCGAACGGGCAGGCGCTGCAGGGCGGCACGGCGTTCAGCCGGCAGGCGTGGGTCGGGTTGCGCCAGGACGGGATCGGCACGCTCGGCCTTGGCCGTCAATACGACTCGTACACCGACATGCTCGGCGCGTACGTGTCGAGCAACAACTGGGCGACGCCGTACGGCTCGCACCTCGGCGACGTCGACAACCTGAACGCCGCATTCAACTTCAACAACGCGGTGAAGTTCACCAGCGCCGATTTCAACGGCCTCACGTTCGGCGGCACGTTCAGCTTCGGCGGGCAGGCCGGCGATTTTTCCGCGAAGCGCGGCTATGCGGTGGCTGCGACTTATACGCGTGCGCCGGTCGCGTTCTCGGTCGGCTACCTCGACCTGCACCAGCCGCTCGACGCGGCGCTCGGCGGCGCGAGCGGCTACATCGGCGATTTCGCGTGCAGCAACCCGGGCGCGATGTACTGCCTGCTGCAGGACGCCGGCTCGATGCGCGCGTTCGGCGCGGGCGGATCGGTCACGTTCGGCGATGCGACGATCGCGCTCACCTACACGCATACGCGCCTCGGCGACAGCCGCTATTTCTCGACCACCGCGCAGCCGCGCACGCAGGCGTTCACGTTCGACATCGGCGAATTGAACGCCACGTACATGTTCACGCCCGCGCTGCAGGGCGGCGTCGCCTATATCTTCAACGCCGCGCATACCGACGGGCGCGGCACGACGCGATTCCACCAGGTGAACGTCGGCACGAACTACAGCCTGTCGAAGCGCACGGCGCTGTATGCGGTCGCGATCGGCCAGATCGCGAGCGGGAAGGGGCTCGGCACCGACGCGGACGGCAACGCGGTGAACTACGCGCAGATCCCGGTGCTCGCGAACAGCAACTCGAGCCGGCAACTGGCGGTGATGGCCGGGATTCGCGTGAACTTCTGACCGTCTGCGGCGCTGGCGCCGGTCCATCGATGGAAAGCGATGCTTGAAAAAAATCGCCCGTATGCTTAACTGAACGGGCGAGATTGATGGAAACCCAATATCGCGAGCCATGGCGTGGAAGGTCGGGAGCGGCTTTCCCGCCATTTTCATCAGGAGCCGGATCGTTCTGTCCGGCGCACCTTACGCGTGTCCCGGATTGCCCGGCTTGCCGCTTGCCACAATACCTTCACGGTCGACGTGAACAATGGCGACGCTTCAGGCGACCCGACGTGTCGCCCGCGTTGCACACGTGTGCAACGAATGGTTGTCCCGCTACAAACGCCGATCGAGAGAGACCACATGACCCTGCTGAGCCGCCTGCGCGCGCTGTCCGCCGCCCTTGCGCTATCCTTCGCCGCCACGCACGCCGTTGCCGCGGATCTCGTCATCGCAGGCCGCGACGACATCTACGGCAAGGGGCTGGCCGACGCCGTCGCCGGTTTCAACAAGCTGCACCCGGGCACCGAAATCGAGCTGCTCAAGCTGCCGAACGCAAACCTGTACCAGAAGCTCAAGCTGTCGATGCGCGAAGGCACCGGCGCATACGACCTCGTGATGATGGACGACACGTGGGCGCCCGAATTCATCGGCAACGGCTGGCTGAAGCCGCTGCCGGCGTCGCTCGCGGATGCCGATCTCGTGCCGTCCACCGTCGCGCTCGGCCGCAACGCGGCCGGTGCGCTGTACGCGCTGCCGATCGTCGGCAACGTCGAGATGTTCGCGTACCGCAAGGACCTGCTCGCGAAGTACAAGCTGCAGCCGCCGCGCAACTGGGACGACGTGCTGAAGATCGCGCAGACCGTCGGCGGCGCGGACAAGAGCGTGTCGGGCGTCGTGTTCCGCGGCACGAAGGGCAACCCGGTCGTGACGGGCTTCCTGCCGATCCTGTGGGCCTACGGCGGCGACGTGTTCGACCATGCCGGCAACGTGACGATCGATTCGCGCGAGGCGCAGGCCGCGCTGAAGACCTTCCTCGCGCTGAAGGCGTCGGCGCCGAAGGACGTCGACGTGTACGGCGCGGCGGAAGTACGCGATGCGCTGCAGCGCGGCACGGCCGCGCAGTCGATCGAGGTGTGGCCGGCGTGGGTGCCGGCGCTCGACGATCCGAAGCAGTCGCGCGTGGTCGGCCAGATCGCGCTGCAGCCGCCGCCGGGGCAGACGGCCGGCCCGGCGCCGATGCTCGGCATCTGGCAGATGGGCATTCCGAAGGACGCGCCGCACGCGAAGCTCGCGCAGGATTTCCTGGCTTACCTGACTGCACGCGACACGCAGACGCGCCTCGCCGGCATCGGCATTCCGCCGACCCGCCGCAGCGTGTTCAACGATCCGGCGCTGGTGCGCCAGTACCGCTGGTATCCGGATCAGCTGAAGGCGCTCGAAGCCGGCCGTGCGCGGCCGCGCGTGAAGGACTGGCAGCAGGTCGAGAGCATTCTCGGCGACCAGCTGCAACTCGCGCTGACCGGGCAGGCCGCACCTGACGCCGCGCTGCGCCAGGCGCAGCAGAAGATCGCGCAGGCGACGGCCGCGGCCGGCAAGTGACGGCTCGCCTCGAACCCTTGCCGGGAATCAGCGCATGAAACCCTTCGGCCGCAGCCTGCCGTTCGTCGCGCTGCTCGGGCCCGCGCTGCTGGTGCTCGCCGCGCTCGCGCTGTATCCGGTCGCGCAGGTGCTGATCGACTCGTTCTGCCAGGTCGACTATTCGGCCGGTCGCCGCGCGTTTGCCGGGCTCGCGAACTATCGCGCGGTGCTCGGCGACGACGCGTTCACGGCCGGCTTCGGCAATACGCTGCGCTTCACGATCGTGGCATCGCTCGCCGAAGTCGCGCTGGGCTTCGGCCTCGCGCTGCTGTTCGTGCGCGCGTTTCCGGGCCGGCGCATCGCGCTGCCGCTCGCGATTCTGCCGATGATGCTGTCCACGCTGGTGTGCTCGGCGATCTGGCGCAACTGGCTGAATTTCGACGGCTTCCTGAACTCACTGCTCGCCGTGTTCGGCATCGAAGGCGTGCGCTGGCTGTCCGATCCGCATCTCGCGCTGTGGTCGCTCGCGCTCGTCGACGTGTGGCAGTGGACGCCGATGGCGTTCCTGATCGTGCTCGCCGGGCTGCAGTCGATTCCGCAGGAGCTGTACGAAGCCGCGCGCACCGACGGCGCGAGCGAGTGGCAGTGCCTGCGCGACATCACGCTGCCGCTCGCGGCGCCGCAGATCGGCCTCGCCATGCTGCTGCGCTCGATCGACACGTTCAAGCTGTTCGACAAGGTCTATGCGCTGACGGGCGGCGGCCCCGGCAACGCGACGCAGACGCTGTCGACCTATATCTACGACACGGGCTTCCGCTTCTTCAACGTCGGGCCGGCGAGTGCCGCGTCGGTGCTGATGCTCGCGGCGTCCGCGCTGCTGGTCTCGGGGTACGTATGGCAGACGGTTCGCAAGCGGCGCGCATGACGGCGCAACCCGCAGGCATCACGGGCGCACGCATGGGCGCCGCATTCGGTCGCGCGATGCCGTGGGCACTGCGCATCGCCGCGCTCGCGCTGTTGCTGCTGCCGTGTCTGTGGATGGCCGGCGCGGCGTTCATGCCGACGCTCGAACGCCTCGATCATCCGTTGCGGATCTGGCCGGCCGCGCCGACCTTCGAGCATTTCGCATCGGTGTGGTCCAACGGCATCGGCGCGCCGCTGTTCAATTCGCTGCTGGTCGGCTTCGGCACGACGCTGCTCGCGCTGGCGCTCGCGTTTCCGGCTGCGTATGCGCTCGTGAGGCTGCGGTTTCCGGCGCGGCTCGACCTGCTGTTCCTGGTGCTCGTGCTCGCGTTGAAGCTGATGCCGCCGATCACGATCGCGGTGCCGCTGTTCGCGCTCGCGAAGCGGCTGCACCTGCTCGATTCGACGCTCGGCCTGATGCTCGCGTACCAGATCTACGCGCTGCCGATGGCGATCTGGATGCTGCTCGCGTTCGTGCGCGACGTGCCGATCGAATACGAGGAAGCGGCCTGTATCGACGGCGCAGGGCTCGCGCGGCGGCTCGTGCAGATCGTGTTGCCGTTGTGCGCGCCGGGGCTGATCGCGACCGCGATCTTCGTGTTCATCGCCGCGTGGAACGAATTCCTGATCGCGCTGCTGTTCGTGTCGACGCCGAGCCGCTTCACGCTGCCGCTCGCGATTGCCGGCTACGTGACGGAGAACGGTATCGACTGGGGCGACCTGATGAGCGCCGGGTTGATGGCGTCGCTGCCCACGCTGGCCGTGGCCGGCTATGTGCAGCGCTACCTGTTGCGCGGATTCGCGGGCGGGCTGAAGTGACGCGCGGCGACGCCGCGCCCGAATCCCCCTTGTTACGCGCAACTGGCCCGCACCACCTGCGTGACCGGCACGATGCGGGTGCGCGACGGGCCGTCGAACGTCTGCATCCGGTCGGCGAGCAGCTCGACTGCCGCCTGCGCGAGGCCGCGCGTGTCCTGCCGGAGCGTCGTGAGCCGATAGGCGTCGTATTCGGCGGCCGGGATGTCGTCGAAGCCGATCACGCGCACGTCGTCCGGCACGCGCAATCCGAATTCGCTGCGCGCGACGTCGATCACGCCGAGCGCGAGCAGGTCCGACGAGCAGAACACGCCGTCGGGCCGCTTGCCGTTCGCGAACAGGTGCCGTGCGGCTTCGACGCCGCTTGCATGCGTATCGGATGGCGTGTCGAGCACGTGCGCGAGCGTTGCATCGAACGCGTCACCGCGCCCGATCGCGTGCTCGAACGCGGTAGCGCGCGACTGCGCGCTGTAGCTCGCACCGCGCGGCCCGACGAACGCGAGCCGGCGTGCGCCGGCCCGCACGAGCCGCTGCGCCGCATGGACGGCGCCCGCCGCGTTGTCGCTGACGACGATGTCCGCGCCCGGCAGGTTCGCCTCGCGATTGATCATCACGACCGGGATCCGGTGTTCGAGATACTGCTGCGCGACCGACAGCGGCGGCGACGCGGACGTCATCACGAGGCCCGCGATCCGGTAGCTGAGCAACTGTTCGAGCGATTGGCGGACCTGGCGCGGATCTTCCGCGTTGGTCACGAGCGGCGTCAGCGCGCGCTGCCCGAGCGCGGTCATCAGGTCCGACAGCAGCCGCGCGCGAAACGGATTCTCGAACCCGGCCGTCACGACGCCGATCATGCTGCTGCGCTGCGTGATCATGTCACGCGCGATCAGGTTGACCTGATAGCCGAGCGCGCGGGCGGCGACCATCACGCGTTCACGCGTCTGCGGGGCGATGCTCGCCGTCGGCGAGAATGCGCGCGACACCGCGGAGCGCGACACGCCGGCGCGCGCCGCGACATCCGATGCCGTGACCCACGGCTTTCTTTCCTTGTCATTCATCGATTCATGATCCCTTCGAGCCACGATACGTGCATGCCGCTCGCCGACTGGATGTCGGCGCTCGACGATGCGCGGCTGCTGCATACGCTGACCCTACCGGGCAGCCATGACACCTGTGCGTATACCGTCGACGATTTACTCGTGCGCACCCAGCGTGCGCCGCTCGATGCCCAGCTCGCGCATGGCGTGCGGCTGCTCGACATCCGCTGCCGGCACGTGCGCGATGCGTTCGACATCCATCACGGCGGCATCGCGCTCGGCATGACGTTCGACGACGTGCTGGCAACCTGCGCGCGCTTTCTCGACGCGCATCCGCGCGAATGCATCGTAATGTCGGTGAAGGATGAATGGCCGGCGCACGCGTGTACGCGCAGTTTCGATGCGACGTTCGACGCGCATCGCGCGCGGCATCCGCGGCTGCGCTGGCATGCCGGCGGCACGCTGCCTGCGCTCGGCGACGTGCGCGGCGCAATCGTACTGCTGCGCCGCTTTCGCAGCAGCCGGCCGCTCGGCATCGACCTGACCGCGTGGCCCGACAACGCGACGTTCACGATCGATCACCCCGATGGCGCATTCGTGATCCAGGACGAATATCGCGTGCCGGTGGCCGCGTCGATCGGCTGGAAGTGGCGTGCGATCGATGCGCTGCTGACGGACCTGCCGTTGCCGGACAGCGGCCGCTGGGCGATCAACTTCTGCAGCGGGACCGGAATGGGCGCGAATCCGTCGGTGGTCGCGCACGGCGACGGCAGGGTGCGGGGCATTCATGCGCGGCTGGCTGCACGGCTGCGCGAGCAGCCCGGCCCGTATGGCGCGATGCTGCTCGACTTCTGCGATGACGATGACTGGGCGCTGGTGCGCGCGCTGATCGCGTGCAACGACCATGCGCCGGCGCAGGGTGTGTGGCGCAAGACGTTTCGCTGCTAGCGGAGATTAGCGAAGATTGGCGCTGAAGAACGCGAGCGCCTTCGCGTCGAGCGTTTCGTGGAAGGCCGCGCGATCGAACCCCTTCGCATCGGTACAGACCTCAGGCTAGACGCGCGCCAGCTGTTCGGGGCACGGCGCGAGAAACGCGAAATGCGCGGAGTTCGGCACGACGTGGAATTCCGGTCGTTGCGGCAGCATGTCGGCCAGCGCGGGGACCGTTTCCGGCTCCACGCCGTCGCCGCCCGCTTCCGAACCCCACAGCTGGATCGGCGCGTGCACGTTCTTCAGCGTATCGGCGCTCGGGAATTCGTTCATCGGATCGGCGATCACGTAGGCCTTGATCCGCGGATCGTGCGTCAGCGGCTGGCGCGGCAGGTCGTGGTCGCGGATCTGCTTGCAGATCAGCCAGGTCGGATCCGGGCAGGCCACGTGCGCGTGCACGAAATCCGGATTGGCGCCGGCCAGCACGAGGCCCGTATAGCCGCCGCGCGAGAAGCCGAAGAAGCCGATCCGCGCCGGATCGATGTGCGTGGCGTCGGGCGCGTTGGCCAGCATGTAGTCGACCAGGCGCTTGATGTCGTCCGGCCGCTCGACCAGTTCCCTCAGGTCGGCCGCGCGGCTCATATCTGTGTGCGTGTCGCCGGGATGGTTGATCGCCGCGACGACGTAGCCCGCATCGGCGAGCGTTTCGGCGAGGTCGTGATGCCCGAAGTACGTGCCGGCGTGGCCGTGCGAGATCACGACGAGCGGCAGCTTGTCGCCGACGGTCGGGCAGTTGCGTTGCCCTTTCAGCACGAACGGGCCGATCGTGAGCGATTGCGCGGGAGCTGCGCACGGCGTCCAGATGGCCGCGCGCAGCTCGGGGCCGGCCGCGTCGGCCGGGATCGTGACGAACTTGATGCCGGCCGCGTGCGCGACCGTGGTGGACAGGCAGAGCAGGACAGCCGAAAGCCAGGTTTTCATGTCGATTCCCCGGGCAGTGGAGCGGGCGCGGCGCGACGTGCGCCGGACAGATGCGCTCAGCGCGTTGCGATCATCACCGCCGCACCGGCCATCGCGGTCGCGCTCGTGCGGTTGGCGACCCGCTTGGCGCGCGCCGACGTCAGGAACGCCCGTGCGCGTGACGCCAGCAGCGACCAGAAGCAGTCGGCGAGGATCAGGACCGCGAGCATCGTGCCGATCAGCTCGGCCCATGCGGTCACGCCGACGTGCGTGAGGTCGACGATGGTCGGCAGCAGCGCGAGATAGAACACCATGATCTTCGGATTGCCGAGCGTGACGAGCATGCCCGCGACGAACATGCGCCACGGCGACTGGCCGCGCGGCAGGTCGTCGGCGCCTGCTTCGGTCGGCGCGGTCCACATCTTCCACGCGAGGAACAGCAGGTACGCGACGCCGAGCAGCTTCAGCACGATCAGGCCGGCCGCGAACGTGTGCGCGAACGCGGACAGCCCCGCGACCGCGAGCGTGAGCCACAACGCTTCGCCGAGCCACATGGCGGCGAGGAACGGCAGCACGTCCCGCACGCCGTTCGTCAGGACGCGCGCGACCAGCGCGGCGACGCTCGGCCCGGGGGTGCCGGCGGTGACGAGCAGGGTGACAGCGAAGACGGCGAGCGCGGACAACGTCATGACGAACCTCGTGGGTGGGGGCGTTCGAAACGTATGAGGTTTCGATTATAGTGACGACCGTTCCAGACTGCCTGCCTGAATTGCCGTCATGACTGCATCGATCCTGATCCGTCCCGCCACGCGGGCAGACGCGGCCGCAATGGCCGCCGTCGAAGTCGCCGCCGCGCAGCGGTTTCGCGAAATCGGCATGACCCATATCGCCGACGCCGAGCCGACCGATGCGGCGGCCGTGCTCGTCCGTATCGACGACGGCCGCGCGTATGTCGCGATCGATCCGCAGGGCACCTGCGTCGGGTTTGCGTTCTACCGGTTGCTCGATGCGCAGCGGCTTTATCTGGAAGAGCTGGATGTCGCACCGTCGCATGCCGGACAGCGGATCGGCGCGCGCCTGATCGAACAGGTGACGGCGCGGGCGGCGCAGGAAGGGATCGCGGAGGTCGTGCTGTCGACGTTTCGCGAAGCGCCGTGGAATGCGCCGTATTACGCGCGCCTGGGTTTCAGCCTCGTCGACGACGCCACGCTCGACGACACGCTGCGTGCGATCCGCGCACACCACGTGTCGCTCGGGCTCGACGAGACACTGCGCGTGTTCATGCGGATGCGCGTCCCGGGCTGACGCAGTCCCGGCGAGTCGCGGTGCAGGCGGCGCGACCGGGTGTCAGCGCAATGCCGGGCTTCCGGTCGCCGGCAGCGACGCGAACGCAGCCTCCACGTGCGCCAGAAAGTCGGACGCGGGCCGCGTCAGTTGCAGGCCGGGCGGCGTGAGCCGGTACAACTGAAGCGGTGGCGGCGACATCGGCAACGGCAGCGGCGTCAGCTTCTGGCCGAACACGGTTTCCGCGAGCGACAGCCGGGTCCACGAGAAAACCGCATCGTTGGTCATGAGCAGGCTGTAGAACAGCGCATACGACGTGCAGCGCGTGATGCAGCGCGGCGGGGGCAGGCCCGCATGCGCATGCAGGTCGCGGATATACGTGGGGAAGTTGTCGCTTGCGTCGGCGTGGATCCATTCCGCGTCACGCAGCGCCTCGAGCGATGTCGCGCCCGCGAAGCGCCCGTTCTCGCGGGTGACGAACGCGGTGTCGAACGTGCGGATCGCCCTGATGTCGACCGACTCGGCAATGGGGCCCGTGACGGCGACGAAGGCGAGATCGAGCGTGCGATTGCGCAACTGTTCCGTGAGCAGGTTGAACGTCAGTTCCCGAAGTTCGCATTCGACGTTCGGCCAGTGGCGGCGGAAGGCGGCGTAGGCTTCCGCAAAGCCCGTCACCGCGACGATCGGCGTGAAGCCGATCACGAGCCGCCCGTCACGCAACCCCTTCATGTGCGCCATGTCCTCGCTCGCCCGTTCGAGCTCGCGCACGACGGCCTGGGCGCGCCCGAGCAGTGCGTCGCCTTCCGGCGTCGGCACCACGCCCCACGGTTTGCGCTCGAGGAGCGTTACGCCGAACTCGTTTTCCAGTTCCTGGATCGCCTTGCTGATGGCCGGCTGCGTGACGTGCAGGGTCCTGGCCGCGGCCTTGATGCTGCCGGCCGTCGTGACCGCGACGAGTGCGCGCAATTGATGGATTTTCATGATGCGGAAGATATTACCAAAAGTTATCCGCATCAAAATTCGTGAGTTTTTTGACCCGAAACGCGTCTCTATGCTTGGCCGGGACGGTCGCGAGGCGGCCGATTCCACGGAGCCATCCATGACGCAGAACCTTGCTCACGTACTCGCGGCGATTCGCGAGTCGGAGTCCCGATTCGTTGCGATCCGCCGCGATATCCACGCCCATCCCGAACTCGGTTTCGCCGAGACCCGCACCGCGCAGCTCGTCGCCGAACAGTTGACCGCATGGGGCTACGACGTGACGACGGGGGTGGGCGGCACCGGCGTCGTCGGCCAGTTGCGGCGCGGCGCGTCGGTGCGCTCGCTCGGCCTGCGCGCCGACATGGATGCGCTGCCGATCGAGGAGGCGACGGGGCTGCCGTATGCGAGCACGGTTGCGCGCACGATGCACGCATGCGGCCACGACGGTCACACGGCGATCTTGCTGGCCGCGGCCCACTACCTTGCCGAACAGGGCCGTTTCGACGGCACGCTCAACGTGATCTTCCAGCCGGCCGAGGAAGGGCTCGGCGGCGCAAAGCGGATGATCGACGACGGTCTGTTCGAACGTTTCCCGTGCGAACGCGTGTATGCGCTGCACAACGCGCCGGGCGTGCCGGTCGGCCATTTCGCGTTGCGCTACGGGCCGATGATGGCGTCGTCCGATTCGGTGACGATCACCGTGACGGGCAAGGGCGGGCATGGTGCGATGCCGCAGCTCGCGAGCGACCCGATCGTCGCGGGCGCGCACATCGTGACCGCGCTGCAATCGATCGTCTCCCGCAACGTCGACCCGCTGAAGCCGGCCGTCGTGACCGTCGGCACGTTCCATGCGGGCACCGCCCCGAACGTGATCCCGGAAACGGCGACGCTGCAGTTGTCCGTGCGCGCGCTCGACGCGACCACACGCGACGAAGTCGAGGCGCGGATCCGCCGGATCGTCGACGCGCAGGCGCAGGCGTTCGGGATGACCGCGCAGATCGAATACCAGTCGATCTCGCGTGTCGTGGACAACGACCGTGCGGCGTCGGATCTCGCGGTGGAGACGATCGCGGCGCTGGCCGGCGAAGGCGCGCTCACGCTGTTGCCCGATGGCGTGATGGGCAGCGAGGATTTCTCGTGGATGACCGAATGCGCACCGTGTTGCTACGTGCTGATCGGTAACGGCGTCGATTCCAGGGGCGGATGTTCGGTGCACAACCCGCATTACGACTTCAACGACACCGCGCTGAGCTGGGGGGCGGCCTATTTCGCCGGTATTACCGAACGCTTCCTGAAGGCGGACTGACGAAGGCGCAACGGAGACGCGCTGGCCGGACATGGGTTGACTTGACGATAAGGATAACGAATGAAGAAGCGATTTGCACTAGGCGCGGCCTGTCTCGCACTCGGCGCCGGCAACGCGCGCGCCACGCCCTATCAGGACGTGTTGCTGGCGGCGGTGCCCGAGTACAACGGCCGGATGACGGAGGGCGTCGCGCTGTATGGTTCGCTCGACATGGGGATCAACTACCAGACGGTCGGCGGCCGTTCGCTGTGGCAGACGCAGAGCGGCGGCGAGTGGACCTCCAAATTCGGCTTCTTCGGTCGCGAGAACCTCGGTGGCGGCTGGCGCGCCGAGTTCAACCTCGAAAGCGGTTTTCTCGCGAACAGCGGCGCGCAGCAGGATGCGCAATCGACGTACAACCGGCAGTCGTGGGTCGGCCTGTCGTCGGACAGCTACGGGCGGCTGCGTCTCGGCAAGCAGATCGGCACGGCGCTGCCGCTGTTCATCGACGTGTTCGGCACGGTGGGCACGAACTCGGTCTATACGTGGCTGGGCGCGGCAGCCGTGCAGACGAGCCGCGGCGTCGGCTACAACTCGGACCTCGGGCCGGGCGCGACGCAATTGCCGGCGCGCGTCGACAACGCCATCACGTACCGTACGCCGATCGTCGCGGGCACCACGTCGCTGATGTTGATGTACGCGCCGAGCAACGTGGCCGGGCGGGCACCCGCGGCGTCCGCGCAAGGCGCGCTGCTGCAGTGGTACAACGGCACGACCTATCTGGCCGCGAGCTACAACCAGGTGTGGGGCGTCAACGGGGCGAGCACCGTGCGCAACGACCTGTACGGGCTCGGCGCCGTCTATGACACCGGGCGGATCGTGCTGTCCGCATCGTTCAACCAGTACGCGCCGAAGCTGGCCGGCGACGGCATCGCGCGCGTCTACACGCTCGGCGCGATCGTGCCGTTCGGCGTCAATGCGATTCGCGCGTCGGTCGTCTATCGCGATACGTCGGGCGTGCGCGACGCGGCCGGCCAGCCGGCCAGGGATTCGGCCCTCGGTGCGATGCTCGGCTACGACTACTTGCTGTCGAAACGCACGGGCCTCTATGCGCGCGCGGGGTTCATCCGCAACTACGGCATCTCGACCGTGTTGCTGAACGGCAATCCGCTGCCGACCGAACCGGGCGGAACGACCCCGCGTACCGGGACGACACCCGTGACGCTGTCGCTCGGCATGTATCACAACTTCTGAACGGGAATTTCCGATGCATACCCTGAATCGCACGGCCGCTGCGCCGGTCGAAGCCGGGCCGCGCGTAACGCGCCGCACGGTCGTTGCGGCCGCACTCGGCAACGGGCTCGAATTCTTCGACTTCACCGTCTACAGTTTCTTCGCCGCCCTGATCGGCAAGTTGTTCTTTCCCGCGTCGAGCGATGTAGGCGCGCTGATGCTGTCGCTCGCGACGTTCGGTGTCGGGTTCGTCGCACGGCCGCTCGGCAGCGTCGCGATCGGCGCCTATGCGGACCGTGCCGGACGCAAGCCCGCGCTCGTGCTGACGGTCGCATTGATGGCGCTCGGCACCGGGATCATCGGCTTCGCGCCGACCTATGCGCAGATCGGTATCGCCGCGCCGCTGCTGATCGTCGTCGGGCGTCTGCTGCAGGGTTTTTCGGCGGGCGGCGAAGTGGGGGCCGCGACGACCCTGCTGATGGAGTCGGGTGACACCGGCCGGCGCGGCGAGCGGGTGAGCTGGCAGATGGCGAGCCAGGGCGGTGCGACGCTCGTCGGCGCGTTCGTCGCGCTGACGCTGTCGCGCGCACTGCCGCCCGACGCGCTGCACGCGTGGGGGTGGCGCGTCCCGTTCGTGCTCGGTCTGCTGATCGGCCCGGTCGGCTTCTACCTGCGGCGCCATCTGGACGATACGCTGCCGCACGCAGCGGCCGGCGCACCGCGCGAGCGTGCGCGCATTCCGTGGCGGCAGGTCGTGGCCGGCACGCTGCTCGTGATCGGCGGCACGTCGACCACCTATACGATCGTGTTTTTCCTGCCGTCGTTCCTGACGCTGACTGTCGGCATGCCGGCATCGGTGTCACTGCTGTCGGGCTGCGCGGCCGGTGCCGTGCTGCTGATCGGTTCGCCGTTCGCGGGACGGCTCGCGGATCGCGTGCGCCGTCGCAAGCGGCTGGTGGGCGTGACGGGCGTCGCGTCGGCCGTGCTCGTGCTGCCGGCGTTTTATGCGATGAAGATGTGGCCGTCGGTGGGCACCGCGGTTGCGGTCGTGATCGTGCTGATCGGCTTGATGACGCTGTCGAGTCCCGCCGGCTTCGTGATGATCCTCGATGCGTTTCGGCCCGAGGTGCGGGCGATGTCGCTCGGGATGATCTATGCGCTCGGCGTGACGATTTTCGGCGGGTTCGCGCAACTGATCGTCGGCGCGATGTGGCGTGCGACCGGCAGCTTTTACGCGCCTGCGTGGTATGTGCTGGGATGCAGTGCCGCGAGCCTGGTCGGTCTGGCGCTGTTCGCGGAAGCGTCCGGCGTGGAAGGCAGGCGGTGAACGGGCGGGGCGGACACGTGACGGGCCCGCCCGGTGATGGTGTGCGCGACGAACGGACGGGCGGGGCCCCTCCGTTCATCGCGCATGGCGTGCCGTGCGATCAGGCCGCGTCGCTCAGCGCCGGGTAATCGGTATAACCCGTTTCGCCTTCCGCGTAGAACGTTTCCGGCACCGGCTTGTTGAGCGGCGCGCCGAGTTCGAGGCGGCGCGGCAGGTCGGGGTTCGCGATGAACAGCTTGCCCCATGCGATCGCGTCGGCGTTGCCGCTTGCGAGCGTGGCCTGTGCGGTGTCGAGCGTGAACTGCTCGTTCGCGATCAGCGGGCCGCCGAACGCTTCCTTCAGGCGCGGGCTCAAGTGGTCGCCCGAATACGACTCACGCGTGAAGATGAACGCGATCTTGCGACGACCGAGTTCGCGCGCGACATAGCCGAACGTTGCCGCCGGATCGGAATCGCCCATCGTGTGCGCGTCGCCGCGCGGTGCAAGGTGCACGCCGACGCGGCCGGCGCCCCACACGTCGATCGCAGCGTCGACCACTTCGAGCAGCAGGCGTGCGCGGTTCTCGATCGGGCCGCCATACGCATCGGTGCGGCGATTGGTGCTGTCCTGCAGGAACTGGTCGAGCAGGTAGCCGTTCGCGCCGTGGATCTCGACACCGTCGAAGCCGGCCGCCTTCGCGTTCTCCGCGCCTTTGCGGTATGCGGCGACGATGCCCGGGATTTCGTCGAGTTCGAGTGCACGCGGCGTCACGTACGGGCGCTGCGGACGCACGAGGCTCACGTGGCCGCCCGCGGCGATCGCGCTCGGCGCGACCGGCAGGTCGCCGTTCAGGAACACCGGGTCGGAGATCCGGCCGACGTGCCAGAGTTGCAGCACGATGCGCCCACCGGCCGCATGCACGGCCTGCGTCACCTGTTTCCAGCCTTCGACCTGCTCGTCGGACCAGATGCCGGGGGTGTCCGCGTAGCCGACGCCCTGCGGCGTGACCGACGTCGCCTCGGTAATGATCAGGCCGGCCGTTGCGCGCTCGGCGTAGTAGCGGGCCATCAGGGCGTTCGGCACGCGCGTCGCACCGGCACGGGAGCGGGTGAGCGGCGCCATCACGATGCGGTTCGGCAGGGTCAGGTCGCCGAGGGTGACGGGATCGAACAGTGTGGGCATGGCAAATAACCTCTTCACGAAAGGCGGGAAACCGTCGCGTCATGGGCGACAGCGCTCCGCATGGCCGGTTCGGCCGTGTTGACTAGAGTTCGCGGCGCAAGGCGTCGTGAAATGCGTCGATGACGGCCTCGTTGCGCTGAAAGAACGCCCACTGGCCGATCCGTGTCGACGTCACGAGCCCCGCGCGTTGCAGCGTCGCGAGGTGCGCGGAGACGGTCGATTGCGACAGCCCGCAGCGCGCGTCGATCTGGCCCGCGCAGACGCCGTGTTCATACGGCAGCGTCTGGTTCGGGAAATGCTCGCCCGGCGTTTTCAGCCAGTTGAGGATCTCCCGGCGCACGGGGTTCGAGAGCGCTTTCAGGATCGCGTCGATGTCGAGTTCGGTCGGCATGGATAGGTTGGGTGTGTCGGTCGGGCAATAAGGTATCGTCGATGGGCGAATCTTATATCGTTAACTGACGATATGTTTGAAAGCATTGCTGGCAATGGGGTTGATAGCTGTCGACATACAAAAAAGATCGTACTTGGGAGACGTGAGCGGAAATGTGCAAAAAAGGCCGCACTTCACATTTCACAATATGAAAAATTGACGTAACAGATTGATGCTAATGTATTTTATGTCTCGCTGCGTCAGGTGGGCTTGAGTGTCGGCAGGAGGTGTGAAGAAGTTACCCATCGAGGAAGGTGGTAAGTATTTCTAAGTTGATGTGCGCACTAAGTCGATGTGGCAAGGGAAAGCGATATCCTTTCACGATGCTTTCTGATTGGGGTGGGGTGGAAATCGACTCAAGGCGAGCAGGGTGAGCAACCTGGCGTCGGCGCTCTCTCCGCGGGTGACAGCAGACGAAGGGCAGGGCATGGATGAACGGGACCCCGACCGCAGGGAGTGGTTCAACATAGACACCGGTTGGAATGGCGACAGACCTGCAGAGCCGCGTGACACCTCGTAAAAGTTGTGACGCTCAATCGCGAGAACTGAAGGGACGCATAGCAGGGGCTACGTTACCTTTCATTTCGGGACATCGCGCGAGAGTCCTTCGCTCGTGGTGCGCTTCCTATGGTATTGGGTGCTACCGCCTGCTGCGATGGTGCACCTGGCGAGCGCATCGCTCCTCACCTCGTCAACTGTTGTATCCACTTCGACGGACGACCCATGAAACACCTCCTGGATCAAGGTGTTGCGACGACCGGTTGAATTCGCCTTGACTGCCCCCATCCGAATGCAACAGTAATCCGGGCCCGGGTTTACGTTGCCAGTATGCGTTGCGTAATGCCTGGCAGACCGGATAGGCATTGATTCGCTCCGACATTGACCAACCGAAGATACGCCTGCTTGCGAGAACGAGGATCGCAGCGAGAAACGACTAGCCTTCGTCGGTGGCTACGAACGTGATGTCACTCACCCACGCGTGGTTCAACTGCCGGCCATTGAAGCGCCGACCCAGCAGGTTCGGCGCCACGGGCAGTCGATGTGTCGAGTCCGTCGTGACGCGATACGGCTTCTTGCTGACCGATGCTCTCCGACAAGCGCACCGCCTCCACCTTGAATTCCCGCGTGTTTTGTCTTCTCGGCACCGCTTTCTCTGCCGTCCCGTCCTCCTACAGCCAAAGAGTCATCAAGCTTCTTGCTGTACGTGGAATCGAGGCACGGTCACATCCATATTTGTTCGTTTAACTAACTGAAATGTCATTAATTTGGAACGATAAAGGGTATTCCAGTAGTGTCTCAAATGACGCTGCGATTGTCCTTCTTGGCGTTGCTCTGGTACGTCGGTCAAGGTGAATATCGCTACGCCGCCCGCAAGCGGGAGACACATACAGGCACGACGCGAAGCGGCTTCAGAGGTTGGTTCGACACCGAAAACCAAATAAGCGGAAAGACTCAAGGAGTTGATATGACATTCGCAATGGGGTCCAGCAGCGACGTCTCGATGCGTACCCAAGCAAGATCGTTACACGCCACTGTGATTGGAAACGTGCTCGAATGGTTTGACTGGACCATTTACGCCACCTTTTTGCCGTACATTGCGAAGGCTCTTTTTGCTCCAGGCGAGCAAACGACTGCCTTGCTGCAGACACTCGCGATATTTGCGGCAGGTTTTCTGGCAAGGCCAATTGGCGGAATCGTTTGTGGCCGTCTTGCCAATAAATCCGGCCGGCGAATTAGTTTGGTGGTCAGCATGACGCTGATGGCTCTCGGCAGCCTGTTACTTGCCGCGACACCGTCATTTTCCAGAATCGGCGTCCTCGCTTCCGTTTGGCTACTCATTGCCCGCCTGATTCAAGGTTTTGCTCATGGCGGTGAGACTTCGGCGTCGTACACATACGTCAGCGAACTGGCTCCGTCGAGTCGAAGGGGGCTGTGGTCGAGCAGTGTGTTCGCTAGCTCGACCCTCGGCGTCATCATTGGAAGCCTGTTTGGCGTTCTTCTGACTCAAAATCTGCGTGCTGACGAGATGGCCACGTGGGGCTGGAGAGTGCCGTTCGTGCTTGGCGCATTTTTGGGTCTGTATGCTTACTATCTGCGCCGAAATTCGATCGAAACGCATACTGTCAAAGATGTCGTTGCGCGACTCGCGCAGCCCGCTATCAAGGATCGTAAAAGAGCTTATATCAGTACCTTTAAGCTCTTCATTCTGTTGGGTGCGAGCAGTGTCGCCTACTACACTTGGCTCAGTTTTGCGACTGCGTATGCGATTACATCCAAAGGCATTCCGGCAACTGATGCGTTCATTGCGAGCCTTTGTGCGCAAACGATATGCATGCTTTCCATGCCATTTTATGGAATCCTGTCCGACCGTTTCGGCCGCAAGCCGTTTGCGTTATTGTCGACCGTTGGGTTTGTCGCTTTGTCGTTTCCGCTCGACGCATGGTTCGCGAGTAGTGCATGGTCATTGTTCATTGTTCAGACCGTCGCCCTGCTGCTGTGGGCGAGTATCGGTGCGATCTATCCTGCTCTTATGGCGGAGCAGTTCACGACGGGGCCTCGCGCACTGGGTATCGGTGTTTCGGTTTCATTCGCTGCAGTGGTGTTCGGCGGCACAGCGCCGTACATCAATACCTGGCTCACCTCAATCGGCAAGCATGGGATTTTCACGGGTTATACAGTGATATTCTCAGCAATCGCATCGGTCGTCGTGCTGACAATGCGGGAGACGAATGGGATCGACCTGAGGACGACAGGAAAATAATAAATTACCAAGATCTTCTGGGTTTCCAAATTGCGAAAGACGGATTCATTCATGAAACAATCGACTTTGGATCAAGTGTATTGCACAGCACCCCTCGACAGTTGTCCCGCGGCCCATCGCAACTCAGCAGGAATATCGTCAGTTGATCGGCGCACAAACGCCAGCGAGTCTGGTGTCAGGGCAAAGTCTGACGACCGAGAGTCGAAGATCTGGCGAAATATGTGCTAGGCGTCGCGCCAAGGATGCGTCGAAACACTTCGGCAAATGCACCTTGCGTTTCATAGCCGAGATCAGTCGCAACGACGGTAACGGGTTCGCCCGCTGCCAGTCGCGGCACGGCAGCGAGCACGCGTAGTTGTTGTCGCCAGGTGATGAACGACACGCCGATCTCGGCTTGAAACAGCCGCGCCAGGGTTCGAGTTGACGCGCCAACGATGTTGGCCCACTCGGCAAGATTCTTGTCGTCGCCTGGGTTTGCGAGCAACGCCTCACATATCTTGGCGAGTCTTGGGTCTTTGCCGGTTGGAAGATGTAGCGCTTGTTCAGGGGTGAATTCAAGTTCGTCCACCAACAATTGCAGCAGGCGTGCGTTGCGAGGCTCGAACTCTGTTCCTGCCGCGATTTCAGAACCACGCAGTATGAGCTCGCGTAAGAGAGCTGATACTTGCACGGACCGCGGCTCGGCTGGGAGGTGGCGGGGGCACTGATCGGTCCAGATGTAGACTGTCCGGAGCGCGATATGGCCCCGAGCGCGCATCTGGTGCATGGTTCCGCTCGGCACCCAGACAGCACGCTGAGGCGGTACGAGGAACATACCGTCCGCAACTGTCACTTCCATTACACCGGACGCGGCAAAAACCAATTGGGCGCGGCGATGCTGATGAAGAGTAACCACGTGACCATCTGCGTATTCCAGCGAGCACACGACGATCGGCGGGCACACTGCGGGAGCGTTGGCGGGTTGACTATGAGATGAGCGCATAACTTTCAAGTGTAGCAGGCTGTCAGATTGCTGCACGCGGGAACTGGTTAAGTAACATCATCTACACAGCATGATTGAAAGTAACGCGACTGCGAGAATGTTGTTGTTGACGTTCCTATTCAGCTACTTTTTAATAAGTGACGCCTAAATCTATATATTTGATAGCGCTGGCGATAATTTTTCCTTCTTATGGTTATTGGTGTTAAATCAGAAAGTCCAGGTATCGTCTGGGGTTTTATAATGCTTTATTGGTGCTGTAAATGCAGATAATTCGCACCATGAATATGAATGATTATAAATATTAAGACTGCATAAAAATTGTTTGAGATGGGATTTTGTTGGATGGCGTGGAGTTTAGGAGTATAGGTATTTGCCAGCGACGCCGGCTGCATAGTCGCAGGTCTTTTCTAATCGTTCCGTGACGTGGAATTCTCTTCGCCACGACTTCCTGTTTAATTGAGTTACAGATGCGATCTTCGCTGCCCCTCGTTATCTCGAATTCTAAACCAGACGCTGACGATATTGTCGAGCGGGCTCTGCTGCGGCTGCTATGCCCTGGTAATACTCCTTCGGTGGAATCAGTTGAAACGACATTCGAGAAGAAGTTGCGTCGCCAGAAAGGTTCGATGACGCGCAGAGTACACGAAGCCGAATGGATTCCGCAGCCGGTCCGGGTCGTTCTACGAGAAGTGCGTTCTACGCATACTGTTAGCATCTGCTGGAGCGATTCTCAGACGGGGCACTACGATGAGCAAATCTGGCGTCTCGGTTTCGCACGGAACGATGGTTTATGCGTGATTTCTGGTCAGCGTATAGTGGCAGGCGACAAAGTGTGGAGCCCTCGGCGCAGTGCTGCGTCCGCTCCCGCAAACTGGAATCGAATGATTCTGGCTTCGGAAATATCGTTAAAGAGAGACGCGTTAGACTAACATTCTTTTAAAAATTATGATTTACTCGAGCCAGTACGATCGGTTGGCGAAAAGTGTTTTCTGGTCGAGCTTATTTTGCTCTCGTTGCAAGTGACGAAATACAACGACGCAGGTCACCAGATGCACGCTACAAATGCCGATTTTACGAAGGGCGTAGAGCGTCAACGTATTCCAGAAGCTGCCGATGACTGAAAGCGTGACTTCCGTAGCGCAGCCCGCCTTGATGGGTGTTGTCGACCCATGTCGAGAAGGCCAAAGCTTGCCTCGAAATGCAGCAGTCGTTTTAATGCTGTAGCGCCGGGAAGGAATGCTTCAGAAGAGGACTCCCGGCGGGCCGGGAGTCTGGGGGAAATGCGCCCTGCGGTTATCACGCGTGCGCGGCTTCCCCGATTTGGCCGACGGTGAAGCCAAGACGCACGAGAATCTCGCGCAAGGCCCTGAGGTCCATGCGGGACCTATCGCTCTTGAGTCAAACGCCGTTATGCGCAACATCGAGACGATATTCCTCGAGCGGCTCGCTCCGGCGGAGAGCGAGCGCGATTTCGCCTCGAGATACCGGCTGGGAGGGGCGCATAGCCTGTCGGCTGGCGGCGCAGCAGATCATCGCCGAGTAATGCGTGACCTGCCCGGCCTCGTCGGTGTACTGCACCGTGTGAAATCCCGGCAGGATAAGCGTCCGCATGACAAGAGACTCCAACTCCTCGAGGGTTTCGAGGTCGACGATACCGTATGTCACGCCGTCCAGCGCAATCGTCAGGCGGTCGGACATCTGAGTGCTCTCGGCCACTTCAATTGCAGCGGACGGGCCGTTCCTCGAAAGGGTTCATGAGGGGATCTGGTTGTTCGCCCCTGAATGTGCGTGTTAGCACTTGGGTCGGTGCATCCCGCGCTTATATATACCCTGATGTCACTGGTAGCACGGTTTGCAGATCTCGAGGGTAGGTCCGCATTATTCCCTTAGCCCGCAAAACTGCCCCACTTGGACGTGGGAAATTCTGAGCAGGGGGAGGTGACCCTGAACGAGAATTAATTCTGATTCAGGGTCACGTCGACTGCACGTCTGCTGTCATCTCGTCCGCCCAGAGGCTTCGGATTCCAGCCCTCGGCGCACGCAATCTAGACCCACTGCACTCAAATTCAACTAGTCTTGCACTGCCATGCAATCGGTGGTGTAGCGTCGGCCTATTCTCTAGCTACAACGAGCACCCAACCGGATGCTCGGTTCCGCTAGAACCTAGGAGACAAGCATGCAGAATCCAGTCAAGATCGCAATGCATATCAAATCACACATTGCCGAAGAAGCAGTGCATCTTAACGACATCCCCTGGAAGCCCTTTCCCGACGCTCTTTCGGTCGGCGGGATCCGTTGGAAACTTCTACACACCTCCCCGGAAATGGGGGCCTGGACGGCCATCTTCGATTGTCCGGCGGGCTCGTCGTTTAATGCGCATCTCCACACCGGTCCGGGTGAATATCTCCTGACCAAGGGCCGCATGGATGTGCGTGGAGGAGCCGAACTAGGGGGCGACACTGCAATCGCACCGGCGTACGGATATGAGTCGGCAAATGCCCGCCATGACAAGACGTACTTCCCGGTCGACTCGGAGTTTTATATGACGTTTCTCGGGCCACTCCAGTTCATCAACGAGGATGGCTCACCCATCGTGGTCGTAACCTGGGACGAAGCACAACACGCATACATCAACTAGGCATCTCGAAATAGCAAGAGTTTTGGACAGGTTCATCAAAAGCTAGCCTTTTTATGGAAGGACATAACATGTCTGCTGTTGACCTTGTTTTCGATCATCACCTCGGTGCATGCGCAATTGGCCTAGATGAAGTTCTCAAAGACTACAGTGAAATCTCGGTCATCGTTACACCGGAAAAGACGTATCGCGGCATCGCGGAGATTCGTGCCTTCTATAGGGCGTTTCTTGACAGTATTCGGCCTGAATTTTGGGATGCGTTCAACGTAACCAGTAGGTGTACGGAGGGTGAGATCGCATACCTGACGTGGGAGGCAAAACCGTTCGTCACGTCGGCTACCGATACGCTCTACATCAAGGGTGACAAGATCCTAGTCCAAACGTTTACCTCACTCACTGCTTGACACCGGCGTCGCTTCTTCTGAGAAGTGTCTTGTGTGCCTAGATTCGCGCAAAGAATTTCAATCGGAGATAGTCATGGCAGGAAAGCTTGAAGGGCGCGTCGCGGTAGTTACGGGGTCAAGCTCCGGCAACGGGCGCGCGATCGCAATTGCTTTGGCACGAGAAGGTGCACATCTCGTATGTTCGGATCTAAAACGAGCCGCATTGGCTGATGGCTACGAGGCGAACCTCCAGATTGACACCGATACTGCAATCATTGAGGAGGGTGGCAAAGCAACGTTTATTTCAGCTGACGCAAGCAAAGCAGCGGACGTAGAAAAAATCATTGACCATGCCGTTCAGAGTTACGGCAGGCTGGACATCGTGGTGAACAACGCAGGCGTGTTTACTGGATTGCACAACATCATCGATGAAACTGAAGAGCAATACGATTTCACGATGAATGTGAACGCCAAGGGGGTCTGGCTCGGATGCAAGTATGCGATCACGCAGTTCATGAAGCAGCATCCGATTCGAAGCACGACGGGCGCGGAACTACGCGGCCGCATCGTGAACATTGCGTCGATCGGAGGATTGATCGGTCTTGCACTCGAACCGGCGTATTGCGCGTCTAAGGGGGCGGTGGTCAATCTCACGCGAGAGCTGGCCATCGACTTCGCACAGAGCCATATCAACGTGAACGCCATTTGCCCAGGGTTTCTGGCGACAGCGATGGTTCGGTCGTTCCTGGAAGAGAAAGACACGAACAAGATGCTGCACGACCTGACACCATGGCCTCGTGTCGGAACGCCGGAAGACGTAGCCCGTATTGCAGTCTTTCTTGCGTCTGACGACGCCGAATGGATAACTGGGTCGATGATGACCGTCGACGGTGGTTTCTCAGCGCGCTGACGAATTTCTCAAATATTGGGTTGACGAAACTTTGCAAGGAGATATTCAATGGGTAGGTTGAATGGAAAGATAGCAATTGTTACGGGCGCGAGTTCCGGCTTTGGCCGTGGAATTGCACTTGCATACGCCGCTGAGGGCGCCAAAGTTGTTGTGAGCGATGTCCACGAGGTGCCCAATAAAGGTGGCTTCGAGGACAACTCCCAGCTCACGACGGTGGCAGCGATCAGAGAGGGTAAAGGTGAGGCGACGTACGTGTCGTGCAATGTCACTAAGCAAAGTGAAGTTGAAAATCTCGTGCGGGAAGCGGTGCGCTTGTACGGTGGTCTTGACATCATCGTCAACAATGCTGGCATCTACCGCGCGGGCAAGCTTGCCCACGAATTTGGCGTTGAAGACCTTGACGCATGCTTCGACGTCAACGTTAGAGGCGTGTGGTTTGGTTGCCAGGAAGCCATTAAAGTATTCCTGAAGCAACCTACGGGTGGCAACATTATCAACGTCGTATCGACGGCAGGGCTGCAGGGTCATCCGAACCAATCCGTGTACAACATTTCAAAGGGAGCTGCGGCGAACCTGACCCGGTGCCTTGCCATCGAATACGGCCGCAATAAAATTCGTGTCAACGGAATCTGTCCAACCTATGCGAAAACTTCACTCACGCGTGCGCTATTCGACGATAAGAATTTCGATCAGACCTTCAAGGAAATGATTCCTCTGAAACGTTGGGGGGAAGTCGAGGATATTGCCAATCTTGCTATTTTCTTGGGGTCGGACGAATCGAGCTATATTCACGGCGATCTCATTCGCATCGATGGCGGAGAAACGCTTTGCCGCTTTTCCGTCTAGATGAACTCGAGTGCACTAACCGTTATATTTCTGGATTTTTTGAAAATGGCGAAATTAATTCATTCTATGATTCGCGTCTTGAATCTCGATGTTTCATTGAGATTTTATAAGGATGCGCTGGGGTTGTCGGTGAGCAATCGGCTCGACTTTTCTGATTTTGTGCTGGTGTATCTAAAAAATGAAAAAAGCAATTTCGAAATAGAGTTAACGTGGAACAGAGGTCGCGAGCAAGCATATGCGCACGGAGATGGATACGGGCATATTGCGGTTGCAGTCGACGATCTCGAGGCGGAGCGAGAGCGTATGTTGAAGCTGAACATCGGCTCGACGCCAATCAAGGAATTCAAACGCGGAGACGAGATGCTTGCGCGCTTCTTTTTCGTCCAGGACCCAGATGGTTACAAGATCGAAGTTCTGGAGCGGTTTGGTCACTATGTCTAAGGGGAGTTTCGGACCTGAATGATCGCGTTGAATGTCAATCCGTGAAGGATTGATTTGGAGCATTCCGGTGGTGACGGACGCTGGTATTTAGGTGTGTCGAGCGTGCGCATACGGGTGGTCAAGGAGGCCTTCTTGAGTCTGCCAGCTGCCGCCAAACGGTCGTAGAAAGCGCGACCGACCGGATTTAAACGAGACGCGGTGAGGGTTGCTGGATATAGCGCGCACCGGACTTCGGAGCGCGCGGCGGCGATGCGCATACTGCCCTTGATGGAGCCGAGGTCTTTCACATAGGGTCTCACGCGAGGCAGGGTACCGCTTCGACGTTGATTGAGTTGACCCGGCTTAGGCAATTCGGCAATCGAGCTCGTCGCGGCGAGGCGACCGATGCCGGACGCGTCTTGCAATTCCTTGGGCATAACGGCGCCGTGCCGCTCAATATAATTGTATGGCCACGAACTGGCGTCGCCGGGTGTCAGCCTGGTTGGTGCTGGGTGAGTCAAGCGCGCCGCGAATGTGGCGAGCTTCGCAACTCACACTCCGCGGCGACTTTTTCGTTGTTGTGGTAACGACATTCGCTTGCCCTGCGCGACTCAACCCAATTCAATATGGAGTTGAGACTTTGCATACGTCCAACTGGTGAACGG
Organism: Burkholderia sp. Ac-20384; assembly: GCF_017104605.1. Classification (NCBI taxonomy): domain Bacteria; kingdom Pseudomonadati; phylum Pseudomonadota; class Betaproteobacteria; order Burkholderiales; family Burkholderiaceae; genus Burkholderia; species Burkholderia sp. Ac-20384. The sequence continues at coordinate 26,207 of NZ_JAAGPE010000033.1, forward strand.
GTGCGCGTTGAAGATGCTTTGCCCAAAACAATCAATAAAGCAGCGAGTGCTTGTTGATCGAGGCCGACATGAGCCTGCGTTCGCAGGATGTGATCCTGGTGTTGTCGCTACCGATTCGGCTATACGTATAGCTATCCAATACTCGGTCAGGCGATAGCGTCGAACTTATCTTGGTCAATGTCATGCAGCCGGATGTGAGTTGCGGAAATCGTTCGTGCCTTTATTATGACAGGTAGTCCGTAGCAAACGCGATCGTCGAGCTTAGTTGGACTCCGATAGTATCGACGCGAGACTCATTGCCTGATTGGCCACAAAATTCCACATCAGGTCACTGGGCGGGCCTGGCGAGCTTCGCCGGGCGATTGCCCGAACTTTTCTTTGAAAACTCGGCAGAAGTGGCTGGTCGAGTTGAATCCCCAGCGGAAAGCAATCTCGCCGATCTGGAATCTGTCGTAAGACGGATCTACCAGCGCGCGATGGCAAGCGTGGAGCCTGCTATCGAGTACGTAGTTCGAAACAGTCACGTCGCAGCGTTGGAAGATCATGTGCAAATACCGCAGGGAAATACCGTTTGCAGCCGCGATTCGCATCGGTGTTAGATCATCTTCCTGAAGATGTTGACGGATGTAATCTTGAATCTTGCGCAACATGACCGAGGCCGCATCGAAAGTTTGAGACTGCTGTTGATTGGACAGAGCAGCACCTAGCAGTTCCAAAGTCGATCGACTAACCGAGCCATGTACACTTGAATCGAGCATCGATATCTGTTTTGACAGCGTGAGCAGCTGCACGGCGAGCAGCGACCCGACACCTTTCTTGGCGTCAAGTCGACCACCGGAAGGCGGGCGTCTGCGATCAATGACGTGCTCACTCATAAGCGTCCATGGAACCATAAGCGTCACTTTGTGTAGTCGTTCGGTCACCTCAAACTGTACGATCTGATCGGTCGTCCAGACTACGAGGTCACCGGAGTTCACTTCCACACCGCTTTCGCCAATCAAGAAGCGCTCACGACCTCGGCTTGTGAGTTGGACGCCTATGTATAGCTCATCGTCACGGCGAACGAGTTCTTGGGTTCGTTCGCCGGTGCAGGGGTCAGAAATCGTTTCGACCAGTTCGGCGCCAACAAAGTCATGCCGACGAACAGTTGCACAGAACGTCGTCGGCAGGCGTTGCGGTACTCGCCATTCACGATAACTGCGACTCAAAATCTGTTGCCATGCATCTGTCCTGTCGCCTGCCGGAATACCGGCGGAGGACCAGCAATTGAAATGAACCGACAAAGTGCGTCTCCTAAGTCACCAGGCCTTGTCGAGCGCCAGCCAGACGATCAATTTTGGAATCTACTCGGAGTCGAGGTTCGCAATCAATAAGGCCTTTCCCAGGTGAACAAAGACAGACGTACGTAGCCTAATAGTCCATCAGTTTAGCGTTTGTCGCGCCGAGCCTTTGCGAGACTTGCTCTGACGTTAACGACGCCCAATGATCACAGATTGATTTCGCGCGCACGGGGCATGCTGCAATTGCGGGGTGCCAACTGAGTAAAAGGTCTGAACAAATACGAAGCGGGAGGCAGGGCGAGTCCCAGAGTTCGAGATAGGCGCGATGTACTTATGCCTGGACGTATCGAGCTGCGCAACTAGTAGCCGCAAGCGGCAGATTTCGGCTTCGTCAGGTTCGATTGGCGTCAAATCCTACGATCGCATGATCGACATGATCAATGATCTTGTCGCTAGGTGCCGTAAGGTAATCCGAAGACGGATTGCGCGGGGAACATACGCTACAACGCTCGAAGCTAGATAGCAACTGACCGTCCATTCCACTCGCCGCCCACCCTCCGCGAACGGAGAGGGTAGTTACGGTTCAGCGCTATCCGTTGCGCAAAGTGTCGTGGGCTCAACAGGAGCTTGCAGTAGCTTTGGTTGAGATCGACGTGGCGTCGAGGTACATCGGCCGGACTGCGTATCTGCTTTCAAATTTTCGGAAAGCATCTTTCGCGATTTGTCGGGCGCTGCAACGTCTACGCTCCAGCGTTTGTTGACAACAGTCGGCAATCTCACTGTCGAACTGACGCAATGGTCGGATCAGGACGTGCTTTTCGTCTCGCCCCTGCTTGCCTACCAGTGAGCCCGACGGGTCTGGCAAAGCAGGGGCGCTGCACGTCAACAATGTCCCGAGCTTGTCTGATTTTGCTCCAGTCCGCACCGACTAGGTGGTTTGCTTTGGGTGCCCCCTTCATTCCCGAGAGGTTCCTCGGCGTACGCAACGTCTGTAGCTCCTCGCACTTGGTAGGACTCGCCCCATTCTCTGAGGCTGAGAAGCACGGGGGCGAGTGTCGTGCCGAAGGGTGTTAGCCCATATTCGACTTTGGGTGGAACTTGGGGAAATACAACGCGTGCAACGATGCCGTCCGCTTCAAGCTCACGAAGTTGTAGGGTCAACATGCGTTGCGTGGTGTTCGGCATCAGGCGCGTGAGCTCCATGAAGCGTTTTTTCCCATGCAGCAGATGGAAGAGGATCAGTGGTTTCCATAGGCCTCCGATAACGGAGAGTGTTACTTCGACGGCGCAGCCGCTCTTGCTGTCCAGGCGTTTAGGTCGCATAACGTTAGACATACATAATTGATAGTACCGGTCTTAATTGTACCTTCTTGCGACTATCGATGCGCAATCGGACAATGGCCTCGAGGTCAAGGAAACTTCAGACCTGGCGCACCGATTACTTGGGTGCGATCCATATTTTGACGCCGAATCGAACTCGAACGTTTGGCGTTGCTCAATCCATATAGGAACCACAGTGATGAAAGCCATTACGTTGCACAGCCCCGCCGGACTGGACAACCTCCGACGCGTGGAACTTCCCGATCCGGGCGAGCCGGCGCGGGGCGAGATCCGCGTACGCATCCATGCTAGCTCGCTGAACTTTCACGACTTGCTCGTCGTTCTTGGTCGCATACCCACAGCTGACGGGCGTATTCCCATGTCGGACGGTGCAGGTGTCGTCGAAGCAGTAGGTGAGGGTGTGACTGAATTCGCGGTAGGGGACTCGGTAGTTTCGACGTTCTTCCCTCACTGGATCAACGACGCTCCGACAGTTTCCGGTTTTTCCACTACGCCGGGCGATGGTGTCGACGGTTACGCGCGTGAGAGTGTTGTGCTCCCTACGCATTGGTTCACGCGTGCGCCGCGTGGATACAGTCATGCAGAGGCAGCAACGTTGACTACTGCGGGTTTGACCGCCTGGCGCGCACTAGTCGTCGACGGTGCGCTGAAGGCGGGCGACACCGTACTCGTACAAGGAACTGGCGGAGTTTCGATTTTTGCGCTGCAGTTCGCAAAGCTGATGGGTGCAACGGTCATCGCGACGTCCTCTTCTGACGAGAAATTGGCGAAGGTTTCCGGGATGGGGGCGGATCATCTGATCAACTATAAGCGTGATACCGAATGGTCTTCGAAAGTGCTCGAGTTCACTAACGGTCGCGGTGTCGACCATGTTGTCGAGGTTGGTGGACCGGACACGCTTACCCAATCGATTCGGTCTTGCCGGATCGGGGGGCACATCGCATTGATCGGAGTGTTGACCGGGGCAGCCGGGCAAGTGCCGACGATTGAGTTGATGGCTCGTCAGCAGAAGCTGCAGGGGTTGGTTGTCGGAAGTCGTCGACATCAGATCGATATGATCAGCGCGATCGACGCGAACGGAACTAAGCCTGCAATCGATTCGAGCTTCCCGCTTGACGAACTTGCCGGCGCGTTCCGTCACCAGGCCGCTGGCAATCATTTCGGAAAGATCTCCGTTACGATCTAAAGGTCGGGGGCGACCGTCGGTCTGTCGCACGATCATACAGAAGTAAGCGAATACGCGACTCGCCGGAAACACGGCCTTCAGCACGAGTCTATAAGGTCGCCGAGCGGAGTCGCGCCAACCCACGGGCCCGTTTCGGCCGACCTCTTTGTTCTCCGATGGTGTCGCCGGCGACGTTGTGTTGATAGCAGCGCATCACCGTCCGGCTCGCCGTGGCCGCCGCGGGCCAAAATGAACCTGATAGAGTTTCGCAACCTCGATCAGTGGCGTGGGCATACGACTCGACGAGTTGCAAAGCATTACCCGCCGCGCAGTCTATGACTTTTCATCCGTGCGTGAACGATTTTTCAGGTTCAGCCTGAGACAGCGCGAGGTCTGATTCTTGCTGCGCGGAGCAACGCGTATCTTCTGGGCATCTGCGGCGCGATCGCTCTTTAAACCATCTGCTTCGAGACTGCCGGGACTCGGCGAGCGATTTGTCCGATAACTTCACGGCCACCACGTCATTCTCGCGCAATTCGTGACCGCCACGATGTGGTGCAGGCCCATAGCGCCGAACATTTCTGTCACGTTGGCGTATTCGACCCGCCAGGCCCCATCAGTTCAAACACCAGGGGTGACAATCTTGCGCTTGCAAACTAAGACGACCGGTCATATTATTGTCGGGCGGTCGCTGAAGTCTGATGTCGTAGTCGACCGTCGAGCATGTACGTCGGCGCGTATGGAGCCCGTTTGTAGGCGGGAGGGTGAGAGGCGAGGCTCGGTGCCTGGACTCACCACGCGTCGCTATCGATAACGTAAGGAGACTCCCTCATGGTACAAACCACAGGTCAATTTGACGAACAGCGCGTGCTCGCTGAGGTATGGCATTGGTTCTTTGATGACTATCTTCCACGTTGGGCCGCTGCGGGAGAACGAGGCGAAGATTCTTCGTTCGTCACTGAGTACTGGGGCGCCCCATTGTGGGTGAGCATCGACGACATGCCGGTCATCTTGGCGGCAACGGAAGCTGAAGTGGCGGAAATTCTCCGACCAATTCACGGGCGGTTGAAGGCTGCGGGGTATAGCCACACCTCCGTGCCAGACCGTCGGGTCGTCGTTTTCAACAGCAATAGCGCTCAGGTGAGCGCAATCTGGTCCCGTCGACGGCCGGATGAGTCGGAAATCGAACGCTGCGCAGTGAACTTCAGCCTGATGAGGCGCCAAGACGGGTGGCGCGTTTTGCATATCCAGCAGAAGACTACGGATGCTTCCGATCTAACCGACGTCTGGTCCGCGCATAAGACCCTCTAGTCGCCGCAGTAGGTGTTTGCACGGGAGGCGTCTGTTTGTTCTGACAAATGTGTAGGGTTTGTGGCGCGGGGGGGGGGGGCGCTGTTGCTGAGGGAATGTATCGGCCAATGGTTTTTCCGGTAGTGGTTCATTCGTTTTCGGATCTACCTAGCCCTCGCAACTTATCTTGCGTTGTTGCGTTTGTGTTTTACCACTTAGCACGCGATCGATGCAGTCTGCCCGGGTTCACTTGGAACTGCTCCGGTGGCAATCGGGTTGGCGCGACATCTAAAGGAAGGCTGGGATTCTGCAGAATCGATGGGTTGCGGCGCTGTCGTGAGTTCGATCGGCAGCGGGCCTCCTCACTGACTACTTGACACGAAAAGTCAATCGGTCTAATTTTGGGGCTTCGGGTGACGTCTCTTCATTGGAGTTCCATGACGAGATCCGGATCATGCGCAGTGTGTGCGCGCGGTAACCCTAACGATTTCTTCGAGGATGACCAGGATTGGCTAATGCAGCTCCTAACAAACGAGGGATTGAAACACGGTTGAAGTTATTGGCTGCGGGAGTCTCAGAGTTCCATGTCAACGGATTTAATGGCGTGGGAGTGGATCAGATTGCCAAAACAGCCGGTGTTCCAAAGGGATCGTTCTACAACCTTTTCGAAAGCAAGGAAGCTTTCGCGGCTGAGGTCATCGATCAATATTTCCAATCTGGCCAGAGCAGGCTCAATGAGTTTTTTGGCAACAAGGATCTGAGCCCACTGGATCGGTTACGCGGATATTTCCATGAGCTCATTAGCCACTACATCAAGCTTGGCTTTCGTCGAGGCTGTATGTTGGGAAACCTCACATTGGAGGCGGCCGATCAGAGCGACATCATGCGCGACCGGCTCGCGCAGAACCTCCGCCTGTGGAGCGCGACACTCGCCTCGGCAATCGAAGAGGCCCAACAGCGTGGTGAGGTAACGAACCGAATTCTGCCTTCCACTCTCGCAGACTTCACACTGAATTGTTGGGAAGGGGCGTTGTTACGCATGAAGGCTGAAAAAAGCATTGCACCACTTGAGCAGGCATGTGATGTCATTTTTCGAGTGATCCTTGTGTGAGCGGGAAGCAGAGGTGGCTTCGCAGCGGACACTTCGAAGCCCGTGATGCGCTGGATGTGTACAAACGACGGCAGAAGTAAGGGCTCGGAATAGTCATCGCTTCTGCTTGAGAAAAGGGGGCTGCCCCGTCCCTGCCGCTAGGAGATGGCTTCGCTATTAATAAGATGACTGGACAAATTGTTTTGGTTTGCCGTTCGTTTGTCGATCATGCTCTACCTCTCGCAACAGAGCGTAGTCGTGCCCTGTCGTATCGGTCGAGCATGTCAACGGCACCGCTACTGACATTGATCCAGGCGCATGTTGCTGCGCCCGTTTGCACCGGAGATTCTAGGAAATGATTTCAAGGAACGACGTCACCTTTCCCGCCGAAGGCGGGATCGAACTTGCTGCATGGCTGTATCTGCCGGAGTCCGCCGGGCCTCGTCCGGCAATTACAATGGCTCACGGCTATGGTGGTACGCGGTACCACGCACTCGACCAATTCGCCCAAGCCTTCGCGGCAGCCGGCTTCGTTGTTCTCGTTCACGAACATCGTGGGTTCGGAGCGAGTGGCGGAGAGCCACGTCAGGACATCAACCCCTGGCAGCAGATCGCTGACTGGCGCCGAGCAATCTCGTATCTTGAGGCGCATCCTGCAGTCGATTCGTCGCGAATTGGCCTCTGGGGAGCGAGTTACGCTGGCGGCCATGCAATCGTACTCGGTGCGACCGACCGCAGATTGAAGGCGGTGGTGTCTCAGGTGCCCACAATTAGCGGCTATCAGCAAGGCCTCAGGCGAGTGTCGCCCGACGCGTTGCCGGCACTCGAAGAGTTGCTGAACGAGGACGAGCGCGCCCAGCTTCGCGGCGAACCGCCCAGGTACCAAGCGCTGGTTAGCGCCGATCCTGCGATTCCTGCTGCTTACCGGTCCCAAGATGCCATCGATTTCAATCAACAGCCAATGCCGGAAGGCGTTTGGGAAAACAAAGTAACGATCCGCTCCACTCGCTGGGCACGAATGTACGAGCCGGGGATGTGGATCTCGCGGATCTCGCCCACGCCACTGTTGATGGTTGTCGCTCGCGAGGACAAGGCCACTCCAACCGACCTCGCGCTTGCCGCTTATGAGCAGGCACTTCAACCAAAAAAGCTTGTGCTGATTCCCGGCGGACACTACGACCTTTACCAAAGTCAAGGGGACGCCGCGCGCTCTGCCGCGCTCGCTTGGTTCAAGGAACACCTCGTCCAGTCGTAAGTTACGACAATTGCTACTGCAATAATTCAATCATCGGGAGTACATCATGAGTAAGCCGAATTCAGTCTCCGCGCCTCTCAACTGGGAGTTGCTAATCAAACGTCGACCAAGTGCCACGCAAGGAGTGCCGCCGGGCAAGGAGGATTTGACTTGGGTCGCAAACACGGTGACGCTAATCTACGGCGAGCGTAACGCTGTGCTTGTTGATACGTTTCTTAGCGATGAACATACGCTCGAGATGATCGACTGGATCAAGGCGCACGACCGCAACCTCGAAACCGTCTATGTCACGCATGGGCACCCCGATCACTTCTTCGGGCTCGAGCAGGTGCGTAAGCACTTTCCTCACGCGAGGGCAATCGCCCCGCGGCCGGTGGTCGAGACGATGCATGAGTCGATTGCCAGCGAAGAACGAGAAGGGGCGTGGAGCAAACGATTTCCGGGACAAGTCCCGCCCAAACTCATCCCTGCGCAAGTTCTCGTTGGAGACACATTTGAACTGGAAGGGCATGAACTGCGTGTGGTCGACATTGGCCACACGGACACGGACAACACAACAGCGTTGCACGTGCCGTCTATTGGTCTCGTGGTTTCTGGAGACGCCATTTACAACAATACACACCCTTATCTAGCAGAGTCTGACGCAGATGGTCGTCGCGCGTGGCTTGCCGCGATTGACAAAATCGAGGCCCTAAACCCGAAAGCAGTTGTGGCTGGCCATGGCCCGCTCGATGCTGACAGTAGCCCCAGCCACATCGAAGCGACGCGCCAGTACATTCGAGACTTTGAGCGGGTAAACAGTGAAACCACGACAGCACTCGAACTGTACGATCGAATGCTTGAACTGTATCCCAACCGGATCAACCCGGGTTCCTTGTGGGGGGCATCGCACGCAGCAAAGAAGACCGCGAAGTAAATGCGGGACAATTGAAGTAGCGTGCATCGGGGTGGGCTGGTAGAGCGGGGAGACAGTCAACCTATGAATCAAGCTCGGGTCCTCCACTTTTAGGAAAATTTCCCTCGGGGTCGTCGCTGATCCCGAGCCCGAGTTTGTGCAGTACTTGAAGTGTGGCGATGCCGCAGTCACGTGGATTCGTCAAGGCCAGCCCTTCAGGTTGGCCTTCTATTTTTGTGAAATAGATATGTGGTTGCTGCATTAGTTCGAACTGCAGAATTAATAAATATTAATCAAGGGAGGTGATCAAGCTGAAAAATTGAAATTAGTATTTAACGAAAGATATATTTTGTAGTACATAATATAAATTAGGAGACGAACTTTGAGCATCCCTGTCGAAAACATCTCTTCCTTACGGAAAGATGAGGACGAGCGCGAGCGAACTCGGGCTTACTCTTCAGCCACATGGCGGATCATTCCGCTGTTGTCTTTGATTTGGCTCATGGCCTGGGTCGACCGTGCAAACATCGCGTTTGCAAAGCTCCAAATGCTTGACGATCTCGGATTCAGCGAGGCGGTCTTTGGGTTCGGCGCTGGAATCTTCTTCGTCGGCTATGTCTTGTTCGCTATGCCGGGTACCCTCCTGCTAAAAAAGCTTGGGGCGAAGCGTACAATTTCATCAATAGTGATTGGATGGGGGGGCGTCAGCCTGGCGATGACATTCATCCATACTCCAATCGAGTTTTACGTCTTGAGAATTTTACTCGGAGTTTTCGAGGCTGCATTTTATCCCGGGGTTATTCTCTATTTGACATATTGGTTTCCGGAGAGAATTCGGACGAGAAACTTCGGGATTTTTCAATCGTTTGCGTCCTTGTCTCCGGTTGTGGTTGGCCTCTCCGGCGCATGGGTCTTCAACCACACCGGGGGGCTATTAGGCCTCTCCGCCTGGCGTTGGATGTTCCTTGTCCAAGCTATTCCAACAATGATTCTTGGGTTGGCTGCCGTCTTCGTTCTGACGGATCAACCGTCATCTGCTCGGTGGCTTTCTGACAGGCAGAAGAAGTTGGTCGGCGCAGATCTGAGAAGTGGCGATGAACTTGAAAAACCCAGAATTGGCACTTTTAACCTATTCTCAACGGGCGCTGTATGGCTCCTTATTGCAGTTTATTTTTGTACTCTCTATGCAAATGCGGCATTGGTTTTTTTTATGCCGACAATTCTAAAATTTTCTGGATTTGCTAGCTATAGTGGAATCGGTGCGGCATCGGCAATTATATGCGTAATTGGAGCTCTGCTCACGATTGTGATATCGGCTAGTGCATCGAGGAAAAATTCGATAAAGAGGCATTTTGTTTTTTGTTCTCTCTGCATCTCTATATCATTTGTGTCACTCCCATTCTCGTCGCACGGCCATCCGTATTTGACCACTGCCCTGCTGGCATTGGCGCTAGGCGCAATGGGGGCCGCGATTTCTCTATTTTGGCAGTTTCCTCCACGAATTCTTGCACCCACAACGGTGGCCGTCGCAATCGGTTTTATCAGCAGTGTCGCGAATCTCGGAGGATTTGTCTCTCCATGGTTGATCGGTCTGGCAAAGACCATCACTGGAGACTATTCAGGGAGTTTCGTTGCTGTCGCGGTTGTTCAAATGATTGGTGCTGTTCTGCTTCTTGTGGTGATGTCCCTTTCGAATCGCTCGAATAATATCCTGAAAAAATAAGGTTGGTTGCTGTTCCATTCTGGCTTCGCAAACTAAGCGACGTTCGCATGATATTGGATTTGACTCGATTGAGTGAGTGGCATTGATGGGGAGGGTGGAAATTTATGAATTGATGTGATCGTTTAAATATTTTTAATTAAAATTAAATAATGTGAAGGAATTGGAGACATGAAAAAGACCTTGGTGGCTCTCGGTGTGTTTGGCAGCATCGGATCGGTTAACGCCCAGAGCAGTATTACTCTTTATGGCATCATTGACAACGGAATCGGCTGGGTGAGCAACGAAGCACCGAAAGTTGGTGCGGTGGGGCATAGCGCCTTCAAGGCGCTGACGAGCGTAGGAAGCGGTGACCGATGGGGCCTTACTGGATCGGAAGACCTCGGAGGTGGTCTCCGAGCAATCTTCACCCTCGAGAATGGATTCAACGCGCAAAATGGAAGCGCGAGTCAAGGCGGACGGCTATTTGGGCGTCAGGCTTTTGTTGGACTATCCAGTGACCGATTTGGGACAATCACGTTAGGACGGCAGTATGATTTTGGATTCGAATACGTAGCGCCTCTAACGGGTTGGTTGCAATTCGGAAGCATCTATGGGGCACACGTGGGAGATTCAGACAACTTGTTGGCCACCTTCCGATTGAACAACACTGTTAAATATCAGTCTGTAAACTACGGCGGACTTGTACTCGGTGGGCTGTATTCGTTTAGCAACGCTGCAGGCGGATTTGCGCAGAACGATGCGTTCGGTATTGGAGCTCGGTACTCGAATGGCCCTCTTTCTCTCGCCGCCACTTATCTCCATCTTAGAAATCCGTCATCTGGTCAGTCGACAAATCCCACTGGCGCGGTTGGAGGGGAGTACACTGCCGGCGCATCCAGCATATTCTACAACGCTGGCTTCGTGACGAAAGACGAAATACTAACCGCTGGGGCTGGATATAAATTCGGTCCAGCATTAATCGATTTTGTTTTCAGCAATGTTCGATTCCGATACATTGACGGAACGCATTTGCGGCTCAACAACTACGAGGTGAATGCGAGCTACTATGTCACTCCGGCTTTCGTTGCGGGCGTCGGCTATACGTACACAGACGGGGATGGGGAAGGTGGCATGAGTACCAACCAATATGCAACTGGCAACCGTCCACGGTGGCATCAACTTGACTTGGGGGCTGTCTACCTGCTTTCCAAGCGCACGGACGTACACGCATCCGTCATTTGGCAAAGGTCGGCCGGGGACGCCGCGGTGTCAGTGCTCACGCTCAATACTGGTGTCGCGGGCGCAGGGCAAAGCAAGCAGATTGGAGTGAACTTCGGTTTGAGGCATAAATTCTGAGGTTGCACTCAGCGGGCTCGAGAGTGAACGGCAGAGTCGCTGTCGGGCCCGTGTGCGAGCTATCTGCCGTTCGATAGCCTCGAGGTTGTGCGATCAATGATGACGTTCTCCGGACGAAGGTTCGGAGGCTAGAAGTGGGGTGTTCTGGACACCTGCGGTCACCTGCTGAATGACGGAGCAACCCTAGAATATTGGGTGTGAGGCATGTGCTGATGGTCAAGGAACCACTTTTTGACATGCAAACGCAAGGAATATCTGAGTGTTGAGCCGGGCCACGGCTTGAACCTCGACCCGAAACTGGTCAAGTAGCTGGTGACCTGCACGGAATTTTTCCCACTCAGGCAGCGAGGCTGGTGTCGATATTGTTGAAGTCCAGCTGGGGTTGGCGGGCGGTAGCCGAAGGTTGAAAGCGATTCGCGGTTTGGAAGTGACGCTCGACGTAAAACTGTCGCCAGAATTCGATGAGTCCCTTGCCTTTGTCAGGTTGCGGAACCTTTCGCGAATCATCAATTCGTCGCGTAACTTGCGATTGAACCTTCCAACGAAGTTGTTTTGCCACCGACTGCCAGGTGCGACGACGGCCGGGTCGCTAATCGCGGCTCGCACCAGCGCATGACCTTGGCCGCGGTAAATACGACGCCGGTGTTCGAACGCGCGAGCGCTGGCTTGCTATACGGGCGCGTCAGTCACGACGGCGCGTAAGACACATTGTGCGGGCGCATGCTAGCACCAAGCTTGATTCCCAGGCGCGCGCGGATGTATTCATCGATCGCGCAGAACATCGTCAACGCCAGTCGACCACCGGTTGGTCGTGTACAAAGTCGTAGCTGCAGACCGAATCGGGCTGCATCGCCATGTGCAGGTGTATGTCGTTGCCGCAACGACGTCGGTAAGGACGCCGTCGCGGAATAATCAACTGCAGGGCTCGGTACTCCACCGACGACGCAGGCATCAAATTCATGGTCGTCGTCCGCATGCAGCTTGGCCGGTCTCTTGCGCGCCAGGATGGTCAAGTCCAACGTTGGCACGCAATGACCGGCTACCAGACCTCCTTGTAGGGGCGTAGGTCCAGTTCCTGTGTCCAGGCCGATCTGTGCTGTGTATGCAGCAACCAGTAGTTATCGGCAATGGCATCGACGTCCAGCAACCCGTCCGCACCCAAGCGTTCAATCCTTTGCGGGAAAGCACGTTCGAGGCGATCGCCAAGCACGCCACCGTCAACTAAAACGTGGGCCACGTGCAATCCCAGAGGCCCGTACTCGCGGGCCATGCTCTGGGAGATCATGCGCAATCCGGCCTTGGCTGCCGCAAAGTGGGCAAAGCCAGGTTTTCCGCGCAGGCTTCCGGATGCACCAGTGAAGATCAACGTACCATGCCCAAGCGGCACCAGCCTTCGTGCGGCTTCCCGGCCGACAAGGAAGCCTGCGAAGCAGCCTACACGCCAGAAGTCTTCGAATTGTGCTGCTGTAAGTTGCGTAAAGTCGATGTGGGCATTGTTGCCTGCGTTGGATACTACAAGATCGACGGGGGCACGATTAGCACCTGGATTCATCGCGTGGTCGAATGCCGCGGTTACTTGCAATTCATCGGTTGCATCCACTTGTAGTGCTTCGGCGCTACCTGTGTTCGAAGCATTGATTTGCGTCACGACAGGTTCAATTTTCGACAACGTTTTTCCCGAAACAATCACATGGTAGCCCTCACGGGCGAAACGCCGGCTGACCGCCGCGCCAATACCGCGCGCCGAACCAGCACCAAAAACAATAGCCGTGGGTTGACTCATTACTTTCCTCCATATAGCGTCGACGCGTGAAGGTGCCTTGGGGATTCCCAAGGGCATCCTGATTGTCCATTCGTACACTGGTGCCTTCAAGAAGGCACAATTAACACCAGTACTACCATTTATGTATACCTGACTGTCATGAGGTCAAGGCGCCTGGACAGAAGTGGCGGGTATCCCATCGACGGCACGCGTTCCGTTATTAGTGGTTTGTGGCGTTCATTGATCGATTCTCATCTTTTACAGTAGGTGAGGCGATTCGTGGCGTTCACCCGACTGATTCCGAATACGACAAAACGCCTGTTAATCTTGCCGCCTTGCGAGCTAGTAGCCGACGGATCTGTTGTCAGTCATGTTTATTCCGAAGTTCCATCCAAGTTGTATTACTCAATCACACCGCTCGTAGGACGCTCGCCGATGTGCCGGTTGATCTTAAGCAATAGGCGAGTCATATCAAGTGCGTCAAACGAATAACCTCGCGCTGCGGGGACTTCGTCAGAAGAGGGCATGGAGAGCTTCCAATCGTTCTCCCAGACACGTCAGCTAAGCAGATGTAGTCCCAAGCTGACGAAATGAGCAGAATAAGAGGACACTTCATTGGCGAATTCAAGCGGGACGCCGTGTGACTGTGCAACGAATCTGGCGCGTCGGGAGCGCAGATTACCCAAGAGCTGAGCGTCCGCGGCAGCACATCCTGCCTGGCTGCCAGATACCCAGCGCTCCCGACGCTTTTGATTTTCAATCCGACGCGGCTGATCGTTGCCACAACCGTTCAGGTAACGCCTGTCCCTTCTTCCCACATTGCGACGCTGCTGTGTCGGTTCCGCACAGCCACAGGTTTGCTTGCTGTCGTATGAAATTTTGCTTTGATGCGAGCAGGGACAAGCTTGGCGACCTCGTGTAGAAACACCCTCGAGAATTCAGGTGCGTCATGGAGTGGAAGAGTTCGGACATGCGGCGACCGTAATGGTTGGCAAAAAATATCGCTGAGATGACGAAACAGGGTTGACTAGCGCTTTGCGTTTAAAAGCGGTAGCCGATGTTCAGGTACGTCACGATCGGATTCAGTGTGATGTGCGCCTTCGACGTTTCCGTCAGCGTACCGACCGGCGTCCGACGGGCCGTAGTGAAGGTCGCGGTCACGCTGACCGGGATGTACGACATCGAGAAGCCAGCAAACCAGTGCTTCGTGAAGTTGTACATGAAGCCGGCGTTGAACACGGGCGCCCATTGATTGGAGGTCGTTGCACTGGTCGGGCCGCCGAACACGCCGTTCTCGAACACGCTGTTCGTGATTTTTGCGCCGGTGAACCACACGTACGTAGTGCCGACGCCAACATACGGACGAAACGTCGCGCTGGCGTCATTGAAGTAGTACTTGAGAAGGAGCGTAGGGCTCCATTGGTACGCGCGGCCGAGCGTACCGAATTTCGAGAATTGGCCCTTACCGGTAATGTCGAACTTCGGCGGGATGCCGGCGATGAACTCGGTGGCGATGTGGTCGGTCATGAAATAACCGGTCGTCAGTGCGATCGTATCGGCGTCATTCATGCCGGCGCCAGTGTTCGGAATCGACTGGTTGACGGGTGTACCGCCTACGCGATACACGAAGAACGGGTCGCTGCTGTCCTGCGGCGCAAGGTGCAGCCAGCCGGTGCTGACGTAGAAATCACCAGCGGATTGTGCGTGTGCAGTACCGCACGCAAATGTGAATGCAAGCGCTGCTGCCCCCGTGACGGTCAGTTTTCGTTTCATTGTGTCTCCTCCGAGTTAAGTCGTGCTAATTATGATGACCATACTCAAAACAAAACAAGCTTATAGGTTAGAGTTGTTGCCCTAGAATTAGTACGACCGTGCGCTTTGATGCTGCGGCAAGCTAGGCGGCCTACGCGGGTGCACACATTTCGATCTCGAGGTGTTACCTATGGCGTTCAAACGGGTGTTCAGCATGGCCGGCGCGTCCGTCATCTCAAGTGCAAAACGTGGGGGAATCTAGAGGAGCACGCAGTCAAATCGAGCGACAACGTGTTCGCCGATCTGGGTTTCGACACGGTCGCGTCCGATCCACCAACCGGCGAGTTGTGGGTCATGCAGGAAGTGGTCGAGATATTCGGCGCAATCCATCGCCTTCAGCGACGACAGCGGTTTGCCTTTCACACCGATCACCCACAGCAGCCGCCGTTCTGCTTCGCGCCGGTACGCGCGGTGGACCGCTTCGCTGCATGCACTGTGGTTCGCGATCCGGGCGCGGACTGCCTGCAGATTGATTCAGCCCGGTCGAGTGGTTGAGTCCGGCCTGTACGCGCAGCGCCTCGAGCGGCACCACGTCGGCAAGTGCGCCCGATCTCAGCCATGACCATGGGTGGCCGGCGGCCAGTTGCCGGCTCGCCGTGACCGCGAGCGGCGACGAGTAACCCAGGGTGCTCAAATGCTGCCCGAAAAGCCTCGGCGATGCGCTGCGCGCCGATCGCGTCCAGGCGCGGCACTGCCCGATACCAGCACAAGCGTCGCGCACGGATAACTGCGAGTAGCTTAGCGAAGGGTATAACGACGGCGGTCGCGAGCCGCGCGACCAACCGTGCGTCGAACCGGTGCTCTAGCTGTAGCGCCTCGACAAGACTCGCCTCCATGCGCACGAGCGCCGCGCCTTGCAGGGTGTGGGGGCTCCGATTGCGGGGCGCCTTGCGCTCGAGCATGTCACTTGGGGCGATGCGACCAACTTCATGGGCACCAATACGTTGTAACCCGTTCTTGGTGGCCCGTCATCGACCGAGTCGCTCGTCGGCGGCTGCAAAAGGTCATCCTGTCGGGCTGGCGGAGCGGCCGGAGGCTATTGGATCTTGATCGTCACCTTGCCTCGCGATCGTCCCTTTTCGATGTAGCGCAATGCATCAGCGACCGCATCGAAACCAAACGATCGATCGATCACAGGTTTGACGGTGCCGGATTCGATGGCGGTCGAGATGGTTTCAAGCTGCGTTCCGTTGGGTTGGACGAACACGAACGCATAGCGAATGTCGCGTTTGCGCGCTTGCCTTCTGATTCCATGGCTCATCAGTCGAACCAGTTGCCTCGCTAGCCAGGGCAGGTTCCGCTGGCGTGCAAATTCCGGATCCGGCGGGCCGGAAATGGAGATGAGATGGCCGCCGGGTTTCAGCACCTGCAGTGATTTCTCGAGAATATCGCGGCCGAGGGTGTGCAGGACCACGTCATAATCACTGAGCTCATTCTCGAAGTGCTGTGTCTTGTAGTCGATGACGATGTCGGCGCCGAGAGATTTCACCAGATCGATGTTGCCGGTGCTCGTGGTGGCGGCCACAATGGCGCCGAGATGCTTCGCCAGTTGGATGGCGAACGTACCGACTCCGCCAGAGCCTGCGTGGATCAGGACTTTTTGCCCCTTTCTAATTTGTGCGACGTCGACGAGCACTTGCCATGCGGTCAACCCGACCAGGGGAACCGACGCGGCCTGCTCCATGTCGACATTGCCGGGTTTAAGCGCCAGTGAATCCTCTCTCACGGAAATCAGTTCGGCAAAGGTGCCGATGCGGTCTCGGCCGGGATAGCCATACACGTTGTCGCCGACCTTGAAGCGGCGGACCTCCGGCCCGACTGCCACGACGACACCGGCCAGATCGTTGCCAAGGATCAGCGGAAACTTGTACGGAAGGATCCGCTTGAAATCACCTCTCAATATTTTGTAATCCAGAACATTGACGCTTGCTGCATGGACCTTCACGAGAACATCGTTGCCTCGCGCCGCCGGATCGGGGAGGTCGCTGATTCGCCCAGCGACGTCTGTGCCATATCGATCGATGTGAAATGCTTTCATGAATCCTTGATCTCGCGGGTTAGGATGCTAGTTGGAAAACTGGGAAAGGGAATCCGGCGCGATCCTGACGCGATCGATCGCATCGGGGCCGGTTGCCCGGTTGTGCCGGTCAGGCCGTTTGCCCCGGCGTGCGGTAACGTGCAGCGCTTTCCGATTGCTTGACGTTCTGGAGCAGTGCGCGCCGCGCCACTTCCAGCCCGTCCCAGTTCGCTGCGTCCTGCAGCGGTGGAATCGTTACCGATTCGCGGCGATCAAAGCCGACCAGTGCGGCATCGACCAGTTCGCCCACTTCCATGACGGCCGGCAGTTTATCGACGTCGATGCCTGCCCGTTCCCACAGCTCGGTGCGCGTTGCCGCTGGCAGTACGGCCTGTACGTAGACGCCCTTGGGCGTTAGTTCCAGGCTGAGTCCTTGCGACAGAAACAGGACGAAGGCCTTGGTTGCGCCGTAGACGGCCATTCCGAATTCGGGTGCCAGCCCCACGATCGAGCCGATATTGACGATGGCGCCGTGCCCTGCTTGCGCGAGTCGAGGCGCAATGGCGCTAGCGAGTTTCGTGAGGACCGTCGTATTGAGCGTCACGAGTCGGTCGATGTCCTCGCTCTTCTGTTCGACAAAGCTTCCTGATTGGGCGATGCCGGCGTTGTTGATGAGCATGTCGATTCGAGCGTCGTCGGCAAGACGCTTCTCGACCACGGCAAGCTCGTTCGGATCCGTGAGGTCGGCGGGAAGGACGTCGACCGAAACGCCGTGTTTGTCGCGTAGTGTGGTGGCGAGCGCTTCCAGCCGTTTCTGATCGCGTGCGACGATCACGAGATCGTGGCCGCGGGCGGCAAAGCGTTCAGCGTAGGTTGCACCGATGCCGGTGGACGCGCCGGTTATCAGCACAGTTGAAGGTGTCGTCATGGATGAACTCCTCAGGAAAAATTAAAATGCGGAATCCAGCTCTCGCGGCTGAAATCAAGCTGGGAGCCGCGAGCACGCACGGGTTTCGCCATATCGGGCGGAACGACGGTTCGTGGATGGCCAGTAGGCGAAACATCCGCGCGAAAGCTCGGGTTGCACGCGTCAATGATGACGAAGATAATCATTGGCGTCAAAGACTTTGATGTTGGTCGTCATCTAAAGTATTCATTGGATGCTTACTTAAATCGGGAGTGGCGGTTGTGAAAGTTTCGAGGACGCAGTCCGTGAAAAACCGGAGTCACATTGTTGAGACGGCTTCCGTGCTGTTCAGGGAGCGTGGCTATGACGGTGTCGGAGTGGCGGAGCTAATGGCGGCCGCGGGGTTTACGCATGGCGGGTTCTATCGGCACTTTCAGTCCAAGGGGGACTTGATGACCGAGGCCGTGACGTGCGGCATTGCGCAGACCGTGGCGGCGAGCGACGGGCTTGACATTGCGGGGTTTGTACAGCGCTATGTGTCGCGCGAGCATCGCGACGGGCGCAGCACGGGCTGCACGATGGCCGCACTGAGCGGGGATGCCGCGCGGCAGCCGGCGGCCGTCAAGGCCGCATTTGCTGATGGCATCGAAAGTGCGGTGGCGGCCATTCTGGAGCACGACGGCGTGGTAGGGGTCGGGGCTGCTGATCAGCCAGAGGCGCGCGCAAAGATCGTCGACACGCTTGCCCACCTGGTGGGCGCGATCGTCCTGTCGCGCGCGTGCCCTGATGATTCGCCGCTGGCCGACGAGATTCTGGCGGCCAGCCGCAACGCGATTCTTGCGTCGCTAGCGCCCGCAGACACGCGTTGACGAGGCAAGTTCGTCGCGCCAAACACTGGTGCGCATGGCCGGGATCCTCGCCATCAAGACGCTCGATGACGACGATTACAGTTTCAGCGTCGGAGCGCCGCGCAAGACGATCGACGAACTTGCCACCCTGTGCTTCATTGAGCGGGTTGAGAACGCCGTGTTGTTAGGTCTGTCAGGCGTGGGCAGGTCACCACCTCGTGATCGCCATCAGGTATGCCGCGACACGGGCCGGCATCAAGACGAAGTTCATCACGGCAGCGGATCTGATGTTGCGGCTCGAGGCCGCGTTGACAGCAGCGATACGACGCGCTTCTTCGGTACAACATTGTCGGCCCGAGGTAACTCTTCGTCGATGAGGTCGGCTGTCTGCCGCTCTCGAGAGATCAGGCTAGCCACTTCTCCCAGATCGTCGTCAAGCGCTATGGGCCCGGGTCGACGATCAGGACCAGAAACTTTCCGTTTGCGCAATGGGCAGAAACCTTCGGCGGCCACACCCCGCGACTGCCGCGATGCTCAACCGCATCATGCACCACGCCGATATTATCCAAATCAACGGGGACAGCGACAGACTGAAACAGCAACGCCAAGCCGGCCACGGTTCGTCATCGAAGAGGTAGCGACTGGCTCAGATCTCAAATGCGTTTGATAGCATGATGCTAGCCCGCTAGGAGGCGCTCGATATAGCGTGCCAGGTGCTCCTGAAGGATATCCGCGAATAGGCTGCGGAGCGACGTCGAACCACATTTGAAGCACTCTGAAGGATGGGGTAGGGTAGCTCGTGGTTAGTGTCATTACCCGACGATAGGTTGGTTGCGGAGAGGTTCCTTCTAATCGATTTCAGATCCGATAGAAGAGGGTGATTAATCTATGGGCGACTTGAATTTCAAGAGGTTGCTGCGTTGCGATTTGAGAATTTCATTGTGAGCGCTAATGATGGTATTGTGGGCGACATTTCGTATGATTTTAAGTTAAAATGCACTGTGATTTAATGAGTGATTATGTGGGGTGGGCTATATTTCTCCTTGGTGTTTAAATTCACGCACTCTCCAGTCTGTATCCATATCCATAAATGGAAATCAGCTTATATCCATTCTGCGCGTGAAGCTTCGCTTTTGTGCGAATGACGGAGATGTGAGTGTCAATTGTGCGAGATGGGATGTTGTCGCTTTGGTTCCATATTCTATCTCTGATGTAGTCTCTGCTGATTGGTTGATTTATTCGCCTAAAGAATAAATGGATTAGATCAAACTCCTTTTGAGTTAGGGCTATCGCCTCATCTTTAAAATAAAGACTTCGGTGTGCGAGATCAAATCGGTAGTGGCCGAAGCTCTGAGAAAGGGGGTTGCTCCCGGTTTGGTATGATCTCCTTAGAAGTGAGCTAATTCGTGCTTGCAAGAGAATTTCCCCTGCTGGCTTTACGATATAATCATCGGCGCCTGCGTTCAGTATTTGGGCAATTCCAATTTCGTCGCTTCGACTAGCCACAAAAATAATTGGAACGCGGATTTCGCTTTCGCGCTCACGAATCCATCTCAATATCAATTCACCGGATAAATCGGGGATGCGCCAGTCCATTAATATTAGATCGTAACTTTCCCTTTGAAGGGCTCGTTTAAATGCTTTTCCTTCGAAAAATTTAAAGCATGTATAGTTGAGTTTTGTGAGGGAGAATACGACATAGTCAACCCATTCTTCGTCGTCATCGAGGATTGCAACTCTCATAGTGTATATCGTCAGGCAAAAGTGTGATTTTCATGATCTCGTGTTTTGTGGTGGCCATATTTTTTGATTTTGTCTGGTTTATTGTGGTGTGCGTACTTTAAGGGTGCTTTGAGGTAGTCGGTGCGCTGCTAAAGCGGTATATCGTAGATGGGCGATCCCCATGTAAATTGGGGGCGAGGATTGCGCGTCACATTTGGGTCGATCATCTTTTATTGGAATCTGGTGTGTGGTGAAAGTCGGTATTGAAATATGTGATGATTGTGAATCTCAGGGGTGCTTCATGTCTTTTGAGATTTTTCGAATTGTTTTCGCTGTATCACGGAAGTCGCCTGCGCCTGGGATGCGTAGTCGACGTGCGAGTTGAATGAGGCGCGGGCGGAATTGACCGAACGCTGCACACGATGACTTATGGGAACAGTGCGCCTTCGCCGTCTTCATGCACCTAGAAGATGTGCTCGTTCCAACAGCAGGAACGCAATCAGTCCGCATTGATCTTGGCGGCATTGGTCGTGCTAGTCCGGTGTGACCCACCGGCATAGATTTCGGCCTGGTGTTCTTCGCGATCTTGGTCGACAAACGACCCGAGTCTTCGATTGGTGCAATCTGAACGTCGTCACCGTGCAGAATCAAAGTCTGCGCATCGATTCTCTCGGGATCGTCCGTGAAATCCGCTTCCGAGAACTCGCGGACGCACTCGTACTGGCCGTGAATGCCGCTAGTCACACCCTGCTGGCAGAACGTGGCGACGATGCCTAACGATTCCTTCACGTCCGACCGGTTGAAGCCGGAGAAAAGTATCGCTAGTACGCGGTAGGACTGTGAGCGGCTTTCTTCCACGCTCTTGCGAACCGCGTCAAACACCTCGAGAGGGAGTCCTTCGGCTCCTTCTATGTTGGATTTCATGGCTTGCTCCTAACAAGAAATGCGAGCGATGCATGCATACCTACCAAAAACGTTCTCACTAGATTCGAGTGCCTGGACGCTATCAATGCTGATCAGAAATTTCGTAATCCTAATCTAAATAAAGATTGCGACGAGATCGTTTCGCATTGTCACACTTCGACTGCGTGTACAAAAAACGTGCGAACCATGGCGACCGAATCGTGAATTAGTGCGCTACAAAACCCTGTCGACGAATGCTGCGCGCAAGCATGCGCACGTTTGAGATGTGAGCCGTGACTGGCTCGCGGGAACATTTCGAGGTGGATAGTCGGAAGTTGTTCGTCGAGCACGCACCAGTTTTCAATCGGAAAAACTGTATCGTGATCCCTGCCAATATGTAGAACCAGGATCGATTTTGACTTTGGTGCGTTGCGCACGGCATCTTCTGGAAACGTAAGATTCCTTGGGCCTTCGCGGAGTTGCGTCCCAGCCCACTCGAACGGCGCCAATGGGGTGACACCAGCACGCGGCTGAGTCGGCTTACCGATGACAAGGGCTCGAAGAGCCAGGGTACGTAGACTTCGAAGTTGTGTTCGCGCTCCACCGCTTCGTAGAACGGCGGATCACCTGCCTTTGGCAACTGACCGGGAGGCGTCATTGCGATTAGCGCCGCTTGACTCATCAATTGAGGCGCTTTGGTCAGTACAATTTGTGCGACCATTCCAGCTATTGTCCGCCTCCCAACTACTACTTTGGCTAGCGTCAATGCCGTGATCAAACCGATTGCATCCATGGCACGCGACGCAGGGCTATAAGTCGGGGCAACGGTTGGTTGTCCGAGGCAGCCGCAGCCGGATGTCGTGACTTGGAACGGTTGTTCTTCCAAGCTGTCGAGGAACAGCGGGTTCCAAGAATCGATTGTGCCCCGAAACCGCATGCAAAGCAGCGTGGGGGCACCGCTGCCGAACGTGCGACCAAGCGCGCTTGGAGAAACGTGTTCCATATGTGAGTCTGCGGTCGGAGCCAACTATCAGATGAATCAGTGACCAACTACAAGTCAGGGCTATTCGTCAGCATGCTCGGATGCCGGATTCACAACTCGGCGCCATTTGCGCTCGCTGCGGCAAGGCTCACGATTCAGCCACGACCGACAAGACGACCTCGACGGCGCGACGACTGCATGCTGTGAGTTCTACAACTGCCAAGTTGAGAAGCGGGCGAATCTGATCGAGCAAAGTTAGGTCGTAGCCGTTCGCTTCAAGGCGGTCAACATTCGCCGAGCCTTGGGCTGAGGGATGCTGCTAACAACCGCGGTTCCGCGATGCGGTGGCATGGCGTTATGCATGGTCGACAGTTCGTTGAACGAGTCCCTATCATCCACGCGGCAAGCGGATTCTTCCAACGACATTTATAATCACAATTTCGGACATCACGAGTGGTGCCATTGATGCATCGAATAGGCTTTTTCCTAACCGAGAAATTCCAGGTCATGGCCATCGGCGTGCAGTCTGTGTTTGAGCTCGCGAACGTCGTGGCGCGGGAGCATGTCTATCGTGTGACGAATTATTCGATCGAGGGAGGGGCAGTTCGCTCGTCGCTAGGCGTCTCGGTAGTGACCGAAGCGGTGAGCGCTCGGACTCGGGCTGACACGTGGATGATCAGTGGTGTGGTCAATCCACTCAATCACATCACGAGCGCCGACGAACTGGAATTTATTGCCGATGCCTCAGCGCGCTCGCGGCGTACCGCAGGACTGTGTACCGGCGCGTTCGCACTGGGCGAAGCAGGACTTCTCAATGGGCGACACGCGACCACGCATTGGGCATACATAGACGCGTTGAAGGTGCGCTTTCCCCTGGTGCAAGTGAAGTCCGATCGTATTTTTGTCGTTGATGGGGGCATTTGGACGTCGGCAGGATTAACTGCGGTGATGGATCTTGCGCTTGGTATGGTGGAGAAGGATCTCGGCTCGGACGTCGCTACTTCGGTCGCGCGTGCGCTAGTGATGGACCATAGACGTTCCGGCGGGCATTCGCAGCAATCGCAATTGCTGGAACTCGCACCGAAGTCGGACAGAATCCAGTTGGCGTTGACGTATGCCCGCCAGAATTTGTCCAAGCCGTTGCGTGTCGACGATCTGGCAAAGGCTGTCCACCTCAGCACAAGGCAGTTTGGGCGTATTTTTCTATCCGAAACTGGCGAGTCGCCCGCCAAAGCAATCGAACGACTCCGTCTCGAAGTTGCAAGAAATATGGTCGAGCGCAGTCGACATTCCTTAGAAATTATTGCCCGGGAGACTGGATTCCGCGATAGACGCCATCTTCGTGATGTATTTGTACGGGAATACGGCGAGAGTCCCCAATCGTTAAGGAGAGATAGTCGCGCTCCAGCTCTCGACGTAACCGATCCGGACCAGCTTGATTAGCTAAAGAGCATTTCTAGGGAAGATGCGGTTGTGATGGGGAATTTTATTTTGTCTCCGCAGTGATTCGGGTCGAGTGGGTTTCGCTGACCCGGAACTTGCCACGCTGAGTGCGCCATTCGTAAGTTTGCGGATTCAGCGGTTTTCGGTTGACGAAGCAACCGGAATTGGTCCGGCGCCAGTTTCCCCAAGGCGCTATGTGGGCGAACGGAGTGGTAATCGATTCGCCATACCTTGATGTGCTTGCGATGCATCGTCGAAACTGTCGAACGCATGCGGATTTCAGTGCTCTTCGCAGTGTCAGTCGCCCGTTAAAGCTCTCAATGTTATGGATTTTCCTCCAGTTTTCCGGGATGGATGAACTGCAGTTTGAACTGTGTTCATGTGCCCAAGCGTCGAGTGTCTTGCTGACGAACCCCGGGCCATTATCTACCTGGATCAAGTTGCGATGTTGCCGGTGACGCCGCAACTGATTGAGTACACGAGCCACTCGGAGAGGTGTTAGCGAGAAGTCGACTTCAATGTGCGGACGCGCCCGTTTTTACGTATCGGTGATTGTCAATATTCGGACGCGCCGGCCGTTTACAAGTGTATGCGCGACGAAATCCAACGTCCTGCTCTCGTCCGCGTCGTTGTGTGGGAATTACGATGCGCAGATGGCTCGGACGCCTCTTTCGCCGTTTCGGACGAAGCGATAGGTCTTCTTCGCGATACAGCCGTTCAGTGCACGGGTGTTGGTGGTTCCGAA
This sequence comes from Burkholderia sp. Ac-20384, assembly GCF_017104605.1. Classification (NCBI taxonomy): domain Bacteria; kingdom Pseudomonadati; phylum Pseudomonadota; class Betaproteobacteria; order Burkholderiales; family Burkholderiaceae; genus Burkholderia; species Burkholderia sp. Ac-20384. The sequence goes on from NZ_JAAGPE010000033.1 coordinate 50,722, forward strand.
CCGGACCTTCCTGGCGTAGCAAGACGCGCAGGCGGGATGAGTCAAACTGCGGCCGATGCTGCGCCAGTTCGCGTAGCCGTTGCCGCACCTCGTGGTTGGCCTCAAGCGAGACTGGCCGCTGGTACGTCTGGCAATTTAGACCAACGAGCGCGCCCGCCCGGCGCTCCGAATAGTTGTGCTGTTCAATCACTTGCTGCACGACCTCCCGGCGCTGCACGGGCGAACTCACTATTTTCCGAGAAACATCCTTCAGAACCTGGATGTCAAACGCCTAGTCTGCAACCCGCCGCAGCTCAGAGCTGACACATGGGCCGGCCCTTGTTGAGCAAACGTAACATCCGCTATTGATTCCCGCCAGATGCTGCGCCTGCCTTTTTCTGTGCATCTTGAAGATTCTGCGGATAGTTTGAGTCAACCTGTACCGGCTTATATCCGTTCTCCTCAAGCCTCTTCAGTTCCGCATTCTTCTTTGCTCGCGCGGCCTTTCGCTCCGCTTTGCGTTGCGCTTTGAGTTGCTGCTTCGCATCTGCGGTGGTGGGGGGAGACGAGGTTGTCGATTCAGCGCCGACCAGTGCGCCAGCTTTGGCGTGGGCCAACGATGGCACAGCGGTACAGATTAGAAAAATCGCAGCACCCACTACGGCAAGAGACGACGTTGTTTTGGTGAAATTCATGAAAGCCCCTTAATAAGGATTTCTTATAATGACACGAGATGATATGATTGAATCGGCGTCAGAGACCGGAAATGAAGCCGTTGATCACTTTTGCAACTTCCTCTGGCTGTTCAAGATGAGGAAAGTGTCCCGCGCCGTGTATCTTTTCGACTAGGATATTTGCAAAGCGAGGAGCAACCTGTTCACGGAGCATTTGCTCGGGAAATGCCTGATCCTCCGTCACCAGCAACAAGGTGGGGGCCTCTACAGGCGACGGCTGCTGACCAGCAGGATGACCGCCGATCCATGAGGCCAGTGTTTGCAGCGTGGAGCGTTCAGACTCAGCGGGCGTTGCAAGGATCATCCGTAATTGGGCGTCTGCAGTGATGTTAACGGCTAGGCCGACGCGACCGAGCCCCGCGTTGACGCGATCAAGGTCACGCGCTCCTAGTTCAAATGCATCTCGTGTTTCCGGTGGCATAGGGCTTCCAGCCAACGGAGCCGGTGTAATAAGCACGAGGCCCTGAAGTCGATCAGCAAGCTGTATTGCCGCCAGTTCGGCAATAGCAGCCCCCATTGACTGACCAACTAATACGATTTCGCTTTCAGGGCCCGTTGCATCGGCTATCGCGTCTAAAACTTGAGATGCATAGTCATCCAAAAGAGCAGCGGAATCTGAATCATTTCGTTCTACAGCGTGACGCTGCACTGCGACGATCTTCCATTCTCCGTTGGAGTTCAATCCGTTGATTACCCATTGCCAACCAGACGCGCTGTCGCGCCAACCATGAACGAATACGAGCAGTCGATGGTCGTTACCATTTTCGGCGAAATACTCTACACCATATTGAGTAGTCATCCTTACTACATCATGTTTGTGCATTGTTCAACTCAGGCGAAATTCTACGAAATCATTGTAAGCGTGTGTCACGCATAACCGGAGTTTGGTCAGTACAGCGAGCTGGCTGTCCTCCGACGAATTTGCGGTCTGGACCCACCTTCTTCGTAACTCATGAGGTCGAATAGCGTCATGCGTCCCCGGTGGAGATCCGTTGCGGATCTAGGATCAAATCCGGCCCACTTGATAATATGACCAGTCGTCTTAAAAGGCAAGCAAAGACGTGGTATGGCCTTCGGATTGAAGGGGGCTGATAGAGGCCGGGAGAAGGGGATATGTGCGATGTGCTGCGACGCACAAACGCCTACTTTGTTGACACACAACCTTGTCTCGCCGACGGCGAGCAGAAAAGGCGTCGCGAATTGTTGCGTCACAATAGGGCGGGGTCGCCAGCTGGTCCCCCAAAGACTGGTGCAAACAGGCAACGTGCAAAAGTCGACGTTCAGGGTCTGGGGGAACCGGGGAATTCATCGCTTGCCAGCAAGAACTGCCCGTAGTCTCGGACATCGAGTGTTCACGTGATGTGTGCAGAGGGCGTTGTCACGTTGACTGATGCGGTCGGTTAGGATACTGGAACGACGAAAGCCAAATCGCTGTACCACGGGCACCGCTTTCCCGCGGCGGTCATCAGCTGCGCGGTGCGCTGGTATTTCCGCTTTCAACTGAGCCTGCGCGACATCGAGGAACTCCTGTTCGAGCGCGGGATGGTGGTCAGCCACGAGACGATCCGTCGATGGTGCGACAAATTCGGCGCGGGCTTCGCTCGTCGCACGAAGGCCACCCGGCGTCAGCCGGGCAGCATCTGGCACTTGGACGAAATGGTCGTGATGCTACGCGGCGAGCCCCACCTGCTGTGGCGAGCCGTCGACCAACATGGTGCCGAACTGGACATCCTTCTGCAGCAGTGGCGCGACAAAAGCGCAGCAAAACGCTTCTTCGAACGCCTGCTGTGCGCGGGTCCGGTGCCGCACACGATCGTCACCGATCAGTTGCGCAGCTATCCGGCGGCCATCGCCGAGATCCCGGAGCTGGCGCACGTCAAGCACGTGTTCGTCAAAGCCAGTGCGCGCATCAATAACCGGGCCGAGAACAGCCATCAACCCACTCGGGAACGTGAGCGGCGCATGCGTGGATTTCGGCCGCCTGAACGTACGCAGGCTTTCCTCTCGAGCTTTGGCCCGATCCGGCAGCACTTCGCGTTGAAACGGCACCTGCTGCGCGCATCGCTCTTTGGCAAGCAGCTCGCCGCTCGATTCACGGCTTGGCGCGATTTCACCGAAGTCACCCAAAATCCGTTCACTGCCTTCTGAGCGGTGGCCCTGCCAGCCGCCGCCTTGTCCTGAAATTGACAAGTTGACAGAGCCTTGCGCATGTCTCCGACGATGCGAAGCCTTTGATCGGTCATTCTGCGATTTGTCGGACAAGAGGCGGTTTGAGATCCACGTCGGTTGGATACATCAGGATCGTCGAGGCCTGGGGCTCCCAAAAAATCTGGTTTTCTGCGTGCAGCCAATGGGTCGTCGCCAGAAATAGCCACGCCTGTGCGCCTGTGACATCCCAGGCGGACAACTGTCACCTGCGACAAGAGAAGGGCGCGCCGACTTCTTAGGGGGCCAGTTTTCGCATTCCTGTTAGCCCGTCAACCACCACGAAGTTCTGGGTAGATCTGGGCATCGTGTGCAGTACACGATGCTACTTTTACAATTCTTAACACTCAATTGTTAAATTTATTTTGGTTTTTTGCGGAAAAGCGATTACTCGAAATCGTAATGTGAAACGTTTGCTCGTGATGTATTGAGGGGCTGCGTTTCATTATGCGATGAAAATGCAAAAATAAAATAACAATGATGACATTGCTTGAGTAATTTGAATGAATAGAATGCGATCTGTGTGGAGTAGCTTTATTTTGAGTTTAATTCATATCAAATTGATATTTTCGCCTTTCTTTGATTTCTGCAAATTTGCTGAGATCTAATTCTTGCGTCCATTTACCTTGATTTTTGGGAAGTTTTTCTGAAAGTTAATGGCGTATTTGCCGGAAAGCGGCCGACCCTCATTTCAACGGGTGAGTAAAATGAATAAGTCTTATAAAACTGTTTGGAATGAGGCGCGTGGCACTTGGGTGGCAGCGTCGGAGTTGACGAAGTCCTGCGGAAAACCTTCTAAAAATGGTCTCAACAAGGCTCGGATTTCTGAAGGCGAGAAAAATGAGTCGAATGATGGCGCGGTGAAAATTTGGCGCAATTGGATCGCCGTATCGGCTGGACTGTTGTTCTCTACCGTACCGATCGCAACCCAAGCGGCCGGAGGTGTCTATATCAATGATGGCACTGACCTCGGATGTTACGCGATAGTGGACGGCTTACCGTCCGCAACCGGACCGAGTGGTGGCACTTTTTGTACCGCAAATCCAACCACTCAAACGACGGAAAGTTTGTTCTTTGGCGCGACGGGACTCACAGGCAATGCAAATGGCGCCTCAATGAATCTGAGCTTAGGAGGCTATTTGTATGTCAATTCCGGGCGGATCGGAGTGACTGATGTCTCGGGAGGTACTTATTCGCTCCGAATGGGGAGTACGGCGACGCTCGGTGCTACTGCAGGTCAAAACGCGATCGCCATCGGCTCGTCTCAAACGACCTCGAATGTTGGTAATGCGACGGTCGCTGGCGGGGCCAGTGCGATAGCGGTTGGTAGTGGCGCAACGGCATCGAGCTCGAACGCAAATGCGATTGGCAGTAGCGCTACGGCTTCAGGTACGGATTCGAACGCGATTGGTAACAGCGCGATTGCTTCGGGAGCCAGTTCGAATGCGATTGGTCTTAATGCCGTCGCCTCGCAGTCAGGGGCGGTCGCATTGGGGAGCGGGGCAGTAACTGCAGCTGCCAATCCGACGGCGACGGGGACGATCGGTGGGGTCACCTACAACTACGCAGGTGCGTCACCGTCCAGCGTGGTGAGTGTGGGTGCCGTTGGCGCCGAACGTCAGATTACGAATGTTGCTGCTGGACAGGTCACGTCGACCAGTACTGATGCAATCAACGGGTCGCAGCTCTATGCCGCGACCACAGCGATCAATAGTTTGTCGACGTCGGCTTCTACTGGACTCTCGTCAGCTAACAGCTCGATCGGGTCGCTGTCCACCGGCCTCTCATCGACGAACAGCTCGGTAAAGTCGTTGTCGACGGGTCTCTCGTCGACGAACAGCTCGGTTACGTCGCTGTCGACGGGTCTTTCGTCGACCAATAGCTCGGTCACTTCGCTGTCGACCGGCCTCTCGTCGACCAATAGCTCGGTTACTTCGCTGTCGAGCTCCACGTCGACAGGTTTGTCGTCGGCCACCAGTTCGATTACGTCGCTCTCGACCGGCCTCTCGTCGACCAACAGCTCGGTTACGTCGTTGTCGACTTCCTCGTCGACAGGTTTGTCGTCGGCCACCAGCTCGATCACGTCGCTGTCGACCGGCCTTTCGTCGACCAACAGCTCGGTCACATCGCTGTCGACTTCCACGTCGACCGGTCTGTCGTCGGCCACCAGTTCGATCACGTCGCTCTCGACCGG
>NZ_JAAGPE010000332.1:0-9280 GCF_017104605.1 Burkholderia sp. Ac-20384
TTTTCCCGACACGACGCTCTTCCGAGCTCCCGGGCAGGCCGCAAGAACGGGGCCGACGGTGCGCCCGCCCGCGTTCCGGCCGCATCCGCTCGCCGATCCGGTAAAATTACGCGTTTCAGCACACTAACAAGCCGCGCCGCCGCGCGAGCCGACCCTCCGGGCCCGCCCGGAGCGCCGCCCGCAACGGAGCGCCAGCGCCACGAAGGCTCTTCATGCTTACGTTTCAGCAAATCATCCTGACGCTGCAGTCCTACTGGGACAAGCAGGGTTGCGCCCTGCTCCAGCCCATCGACATGGAAGTCGGCGCAGGCACGTCGCACGTCCACACGTTCCTGCGCGCGGTCGGCCCCGAGCCGTGGCGCGCCGCGTACGTGCAGCCGTCGCGCCGCCCGAAGGACGGCCGTTACGGTGAGAACCCGAACCGCCTGCAGCACTACTACCAGTACCAGGTCGTGCTCAAGCCGGCGCCGGAAAACATCCTCGACCTGTACCTCGGCTCGCTCGAGGCGCTCGGCTTCGACCTGAAGCAGAATGACGTGCGCTTCGTCGAGGACGACTGGGAAAACCCGACGCTCGGCGCGTGGGGCCTCGGCTGGGAAGTGTGGCTGAACGGGATGGAAGTCACGCAGTTCACGTATTTCCAGGAAGTCGGCGGCCTCGAATGCAAGCCGGTGCTCGGCGAGATCACGTACGGCCTCGAGCGCCTCGCGATGTACCTGCAGAAGGTCGAGAACGTGTACGACCTCGTGTGGACCGAGTGGGAAGAGCAAGGCCCGAACGGCCCCGAGCTGCGCCGCCTGTCGTACGGCGACGTCTACCACCAGAACGAGGTCGAGCAGTCGACCTACAACTTCGAGCATGCGAACGTCGACCTGCTGTTCACGTTCTTCAACAGCTACGAAGCGGAAGCGAAGAAGATGATCGACGCGCAGCTCGCGCTGCCCGCGTACGAGCTCGTGCTGAAGGCCGGCCACACGTTCAACCTGCTCGACGCACGCGGCGCGATCTCCGTCACCGAGCGCGCGGCGTACATCGGCCGCATCCGCGCGCTGTCGCGTCTCGTCGCACAGGCTTACTACGACTCGCGCGAGAAGCTCGGCTTCCCGATGCTCGGCAACCCGCCGGGCGTGCCGGGCCTCACCACCGACGCCCAGGACGCCGCACAGCCGGCGTGGGCGCCGCCGCTCAAGGTCGAACGCAAGATCGATCAGGACTGACGAGACGAGATTCATTCCAATCATGACGCACAATCATCCCGCCCCCCTGCTCGTCGAACTCCTGACCGAAGAGCTGCCGCCGAAGGCCCTCGCGCGCCTCGGCGACGCATTCGCCGAAGGTCTTGCGCAACGCCTCGCGGCGCGCGACCTCGTCGAAGGCGAACTCGTGTTCGAACGCTACGCCACGCCGCGCCGCCTTGCCGTCGTCGTGCAGAACGTACGCGCCGTCGCCCCTGAAAAGCAGGTCCGCGAAAAGGTCCTGCCCGTGTCGGTCGCGCTCGACGCCGAAGGCAAGCCGACCGCCCCGCTCGCGAAGAAGCTCGCGGCGCTCGGCCACCCGAACCTGTCGATCGCCGATCTCGAGCGCGCGCAGGACGGCAAGGCCGAAGCGTTCTTCATCAACTATTCGGCAGCCGGCGCGACGCTCGCCGACGGCCTGCAGGCCGCGCTCGACGAAACGCTCGCGAAGCTGCCGATCCCGAAGTTCATGACCTACCAGCGCCCGGACGGCTCCGACGTGAAGTTCGTGCGCCCGGTGCATCGCCTGACGGTGCTGCATGACGATCGCATCGTGCCCGTCACCGCGTTCGGCATCGACGCCGGCGACACGACGCTCGGCCACCGCTTCCTGTCCGACGGCCTCGTCGCGATCCAGCATGCGCGCGCGTACGCCGACACGCTGCGCGACAAGGGCCACGTGATCGCGCACTTCGTCGATCGCCGCGAAACGATCCGCACGCAGCTGAACGAGCACGCGAATGGCGATACCGTCGTGATGCCCGAGTCGCTGCTCGACGAAGTGACGTCGCTGGTCGAATGGCCGGTCGTCTACCCGTGCCGCTTCGAGGACGAGTTCCTGCAGGTCCCGCAGGAATGCCTGATCCTCACGATGCAGACGAACCAGAAGTATTTCGCGCTGACCGACGTCGCCGGCAAGCTGCGTTCGCGCTTCCTGATCGTGTCGAACATCGAGACGAAGACGCCGGGCGAGATCATCGAAGGCAACGAGCGCGTCGTGCGCCCGCGCCTCGCCGATGCGAAGTTCTTCTTCGAGCAGGACAAGAAGAAGCCGCTCGCCGACCGCGTGCCGCAGCTCGCGAACGTCGTGTATCACAACAAGCTCGGTTCGGCGCTCGCACGCGTCGAGCGCCTCGAAGCACTAGCCGGCGAGATCGCGCCCGTGATCGGCGCCGACGCGACGCTCGCGAAGCGCGCCGCGCGTCTCGCGAAGGCCGACCTGCTGACCGACATGGTCGGCGAGTTCCCGGAACTGCAGGGCACGATGGGCACGTACTACGCGCGCCACGACGGCGAAGCCGACGACGTCGCGCTCGCGTGCGCCGAGCACTACCAGCCGCGCTTCTCCGGCGACGCACTGCCGACCACGCCCGTGTCGACCGCCGTCGCGCTCGCCGACAAGCTCGAGACGATCGTCGGCATCTGGGGCATCGGCCTCGCGCCGACCGGCGAGAAGGATCCGTTCGCGCTGCGCCGCCACGCGCTCGGCGTGCTGCGCCTGCTGCTCGAGAAGCAGCTGCCGCTCGATCTCAAGTCGCTGCTGCGCACGGCCCATGCACGCTTCGAAGGCGTGCCGGGCGTGGCCGAATCGACCGATGCGATCCTCGCGTTCTTCATGGATCGCCTGCGCGGCCTGCTGCGCGAGCGCGGCTATTCGGCCGGTGAAATCGACGCGGTGCTGAGCCTGAACCCGACGCGCGTCGACGATCTCGTCGCACGCCTCGACGCGGTGCGCGAATTCACGCGCCTTGCGGAAGCCGAAGCGCTCGCGGCCGCGAACAAGCGGATCTCGAACATCCTGAAGAAGTCGGAAGGCGGCGCGAACGGCACGGTGCAGCCGACGCTGCTCGTCGAGGCGGCCGAGAAGGCGCTGCACGAACAGCTCGCGGCCGTGACGCCGCACGTGCAGTCGCAGCTCGAGGCGCGCGCGTATACGGGCGCGCTGTCGGCGCTCGCCGCGCTGCGCGCACCGGTCGACACGTTCTTCAACGACGTGATGGTCAACGCGGAAGATCCGGCACTGCGCGCGAACCGTCTCGCGCTGCTGTCCGCGCTGCACCAGCAGATGAACTGCGTCGCCGACATCTCGAAGCTCGCCGCATAAGGGCCGCACGATGCCGACCAGCCCCAACCGAAAGCTCGTCGTCCTCGACCGGGACGGTGTGATCAACGTCGATTCGGATGCGTTCATCAAGACGCCCGACGAATGGATCGCGCTGCCCGGCGCCCTCGAGGCGATCGCCCGGCTCAACCACGCGGGGTATCGCGTGGTCGTCGCGACCAACCAGTCCGGCATCGGTCGCGGGCTGTTCGACATGGCCACGCTCAACGAGATGCATCTGAAGATGCATCGCGCGGCGGCCGCGGTCGGCGCACGTATCGACGCGGTGTTCTTCTGCCCGCACACGGCCGAGGATCACTGCGACTGCCGCAAGCCGAAACCCGGCATGATGCAGATGATCACCGAGCGCTTCGAGATCGATCCCGGTCACACGCCGGTCGTCGGCGATTCGCTGCGCGACCTGCAGGCCGGCGTCGCGGTCGGCTTCCAGCCGCACCTCGTGCTCACCGGCAAGGGCAAGAAGACGCTCGCCGCCGGCAACCTGCCGCCCGGCACGAAGGTTCACGACGACCTGCGCGCGTTCGCGCTCGATTTCCTTTCACACGAACACGAGTGATGCAGCCGCCGCGCGCATCCTCCCTAACGCCTGACTTACGCCGATGCGCTTCGTCCGTTCCCTGCTGCTGCTGATCTACTTCATCCTGTACACGGTGCCGTACGCCACCGCGTGCTTCATCGCCTTTCCGTTCATGCGCTCCGACGCGCGCTACTGGATGGCGGCCGGCTGGTGCAAGTCGACGCTGTGGGTCGTGCGCTGGCTGAACGGCATCCGCTACCGGATCGAAGGGTACGAGAACCTGCCCGACGGCCCGGCGGTGCTGCTGTCGAAGCACCAGTCCGCGTGGGAGACGCTCGCGTTTCCGGCGCTGATGCCGAGGCCGCTTTGCTACGTGTTCAAGCGCGAGCTGCTGTACGTGCCGTTCTTCGGCTGGGCGCTCGGGATGCTGCACATGGTCAACATCAACCGCAAGGAAGGCAAGAACGCGTTCACTTCGGTGATCCGCCAGGGCAAGAAGCGCCTGTCGGAAGGCGCATGGATGATCATGTTCCCGGAAGGCACGCGCACGCCGGTCGGCAAGCAGGGCAAGTACAAGACGGGCGGCGCGCGTTTCGCGATCGAAACCGGCGCACCCGTCGTGCCGATCGCGCACAATGCAGGTCGGGTGTGGCCGCGCAACTCGTTCACGAAATTCCCGGGCGTCGTCACCGTGTCGATCGGCAAGCCGATCCCCAGCGAAGGGTTGACGCCCGATGCATTGAACTCGCAGGTCGAAGCATGGATCGAAGCGGAAATGCGCCGGATCGATCCCGATTCGTATCGCCAGGCGGGTAATGCCGGCACGCGCGATGCCGCGCGTGTCTGACGCCCCCAGGTTGCAGCCGTTGCGTACGACAAAAAGAAGCGAACTGATGAAACAGCGTCCGCGGCCACGGCCTGCCGTCGTGGCCCTCGATCATCGCCAGATGGACCTGCCGCTCTTCGACGGGCCGGCCGCCGCACCGTCGGCGCCCGCCACGCCGCCGGCGCCGCCCGAAGCGGCACCCGCCGGGCCCCTCGATCCGGGCCCGGCACCCGACCGCTCGCGCGTGCGGACGTTCGCACTCGACAGCCGCGTACTCGAATACCGCCTGAAGCGCTCCGCGCGCCGTACGATCGGCTTCACGATCGACGGCAGCGGGCTGTCGATCACCGCGCCGCGCTGGGTCACGCTCGCCGACATCGAAGCCGCGATCTCCGAGAAACAGCGCTGGATCTTCGCGAAGCTCGCCGAATGGAAAACCCGCACCGAGCAGCGCGCGCTGCCGCAGATCGACTGGCGCGACGGCGCGCAGCTCCCGTATCTCGGCAAGACGGTGACGATCGCGCTCGGCGCGGGCGCCGTCGCGTTCGACGCCGATGCGCTGCGGCTCTCGCTGCCGCTGCCCGTGCAGGCCGACATGCAGCAGATCAAGGATCGCGTGCAGGGCTGGTTGCAGGGCGAAGCCAAGCGGATCTTCGGTGAACGCCTCGTGGTCTACGCGGAGAAACTCGGCGTCACGTATTCGATGTACGCGCTGTCGTCGGCCGCGACGCGCTGGGGCAGCTGCTCGAGCGACGGCAAGATCCGCCTGAACTGGCGGCTGATCCATTTCCCGATGTCGATCATCGACTACGTCGTCGCGCACGAGCTGTCGCACCTGCGCGAGATGAACCACAGCCCGGCCTTCTGGCAGACCGTCGAATCGATCTTCCCCGAGTTCCGCGAAGCGCGGCACACGCTCAAGCATCACCCGCCCGAGCTGCTGCCGTCGCTTTGACGCGTAGGGCGTCGCCGCCCACGAAAAAGGGCGATGCGGGTCACCCCGCATCGCCCTTTTTGCTGCTGCGGCGCACATCGCATGCCGCAGCCCGGTTCATCCGGCGCTCAGTGCGCCTTCTTCTGGATGAACTCGATCTTGTAGCCGTCCGGATCCTCGACGAACGCGATCACGGTCGTGCCGTGCTTCATCGGGCCCGCTTCGCGCGTGACCTTGCCGCCTTGCGCCTTGATCTTGTCGCAGGCCGCGTAGGCGTCGTCGACTTCCAGCGCGAGGTGGCCGAAGCCGTTGCCGAGATCGTAGGCCGGCGTATCCCAGTTGTGGGTCAGCTCGATCACGGTGTTATCGCTTTCATCACCGTAGCCGACGAATGCGAGCGTGAACTTGCCTTCCGGATAGTCGTCGCGGCGCAGCACCTTCATGCCGAGCAACTCGGTGTAGAACTTGATCGAGCGGTCGAGATCGCCGACTCGCAGCATCGTATGCAGCAATCGCATGGGTTGTACTCCTGTGGGGACTTTCCAGAACCGGGAACTCTACCAGAGTCGGGTGAACTTCGCCGGGGGCGCCTGGCCGGGGGCGCCTTGCCGGGGCGGCAGCCGCGGGCTCAAAGCCGGAGCGCGGCCGATACGGCCCATCGGCGCCAACCCGCGCGCGCTACGGCGGAAAACGGCACGATCCAGCTCGCCCGGCGATCCCGCCGATCGGGTAACATCCTTCCACCTCGCACCAAAAACGGGCATGCGACCCACTGCCCGAACGCGACCACCCCTCCCCCAAGACAGCCACACTGCCGTGCGAAACCGCCGATTCGAGCGCGCCGGATGCGCCGCCCTCCCGATCCCGCAGCCGTCGTACCGAACCGGCGAGGTCCGGCAATGACCGCGCTCGCCGCCGCCCCCGTGCGCCGCGCACTCGACACGCGCGCCGTCGGCCTGATGCTGCTGCTGTGCGCGATCTGGGGTTTCCAGCAGGTCGCGATCAAGAGCACCAACGCCGCGATCGCGCCGATGTTCCAGGCCGGGCTGCGCTCGGTGATCGCGGCGGTGCTGCTATGGGGCTGGGCGCGCTCGCGCGGTACGCCGCTGTTCCAGGCGGACGGCACGTTCGGCGCGGGTCTCGCGGCCGGTGCATTGTTCGCCGGCGAATTCATCTGCGTGTTCTTCGGGCTGACGCTGACGAGTGCGTCACACATGGCGATCTTCCTGTACACGGCACCGTGCTTCACCGCGCTCGGCCTGCACCTGTTCGCACCGGGCGAACGGCTGCAGCGCACGCAGTGGGCCGGCGTCGGCCTGGCATTCGCCGGCATCGCGCTCGCATTCGCGGACGGCTTCCTGAAACCGCGCGCACCCGGCGCATCGGTACTGGCCGGGCTCGCCGGCGACGCGCTCGGGATCCTCGGCGGCGCGATGTGGGCTGCGACGACGGTCGTCGTGCGCTCGACGGCGCTTGCGCGGGCGAGCGCGAGCAAGACGCTGTTCTACCAGCTCGCGGTATCGGCGGTCGTACTGGTCGCGCTTGCCGCACTGTTCGGCCAGGTGTCGTTCGCGCACGTCACGCCGGTCGCGGTGGCGAGCCTCGCGTACCAGTCGGTGATCGTCGCGTTCGTCAGCTACCTGTCGTGGTTCTGGCTGCTGACGCGCTACAGCGCATCGCGGCTGTCCGTCTTCACGTTCCTGTCGCCGCTGTTCGGCGTTGCGTTCGGCGTGCTGCTGCTCGGCGAATCGGTCGGCTGGCGCTTCATGTCCGCGGCTGCGCTCGTGCTGACCGGCATCGCGCTCGTCAACGCACCGGCACGCCGGCGGGCATGACGACCCAGCGCAACACGCGCCCGTCCGCGCAATAAAAAAGGCTGCCCCACGGGGCAGCCTCTTCCGCACATCCGCTCCGGCGCGGCGCGCGAGACTCGCCTTAGCCGGCCTTGCGCACCGCCGCGAGCGCCTGCGCGACGCCGACGTATTCGGCCACGCTCACATCCTCCGCGCGGCGCGCGAGATCGAAGCCGAGCGTGTCGAAATCGATCGTCTCGCGATAGTCGCCGAGCGTATTGCGCAGCATCTTGCGGCGCTGCGAGAACGCGGCGGTGACGATTTCGCCGAGCAGCACGGGATCGACGTCCGGCAGTTCGTGCGGCTCGTACGGAATCATCCGGACGATCGCCGAATCGACCTTCGGCGGCGGCTGGAACGATTCCGGCGGCACGTCGAGCATCTTCTCCATCACGTAGCGGTACTGCAGCATCACCGACAGCCGCGAAAACGCCTTCGTGCCCGGCTCCGCGACCATCCGTTCGACGACTTCGTTCTGCAGCATGAAGTGCTGGTCGATGACCGCATCGGCGAACGTCATCAGGTGAAACAGCAGCGGGCTGGAAATGTTGTACGGCAGGTTGCCGACGATCCGCAGCGACGGCTTGTCGCCGGGCGCCGCGAGCGACCGGAAGTCGAACGCGAGCGCGTCGCCCGCGTGCAGTTCGAGCAGCGCGCCGAAGCGTTGCTGCAGGCGCCCGATCAGGTCGCGGTCGAGCTCGACCGCATGCAGTGGCGACTCGGGCGTCGCGAGGCGCTCGATCAGCGGCTCGGTCAGTGCGCCGAGCCCGGGGCCGATCTCGACCATGCGCTGGCCGCGCGCGGGGCCGATCGTCGAGACGATCGAGTCGATCACGCCGTGATCGACGAGGAAGTTCTGCCCGAAGCGCTTGCGCGCGAAATGGCCTTGGTGCTGTCTGCTGTTCGACATCGACTGAGTAAAACGAAAAATACGACGAAAGAGGTAAAGCCGGGCCGCTTCAGGCCGTGCGGCGATGGCGCGCCATCGTGACGGCCGTGTCGAGCGCGGCGATCATGCTGCCCGGATCCGCACGGCCCGTGCCGGCCAGATCGAGCGCCGTGCCGTGATCGACCGACGTCCGGATGATCGGCAGCCCGAGCGTCACGTTGATGCCCTCGCCGAACGTCGCATACTTCAGCACGGGCAGCCCCTGGTCATGGAACATCGCGAGCACGCAATCGGCATCGGCGAGATGGCGCGGCTGGAACAGCGTGTCGGCCGGATACGGGCCGCGCGCGTCGATGCCCTGCGCATTCGCGCGGGCCAGCGCCGGCGAGATCACGTCGATCTCCTCGCGGCCGAGATAACCGTTCTCGCCCGCGTGCGGGTTCAGGCCCGTCACGAGAATGCGCGGTGCGGCCAGGCCAAAGTCGCGCCGCAGGTCGCGATCGATGATCGCAAGCGTCTCGACGAGCCCGTCGATCGTGAGTGCGGCCGACACATCCTTCAATGGCAGGTGCGTGGTCGCGAGCGCGACGCGCAGCGGCTGGTGGCCGGTACCGGCCAGCATCATCACGACACGCGGCGTATGCGTGCGCTCCGCCAGGTATTCGGTATGGCCGGTGAACGGCACGCCCGCGTCGTTGATCGTGCTCTTTTGCAGCGGCGCGGTGACGATCGCGTCGTACCGGCCTGCCAGTGCGCCGTCGATCGCCGCGTCGAGCAACCCGAGCACGTACGGGCCGTTCGCAGCGTCCAGCCGGCCCGCCTGCACAGGCACGGCGAGCGCGTGATGCGCGACCGACACCGGCCCGCTGCCGGCCAGCGTGGCCCGGTCGGCGCCGACGGCCGC
>NZ_JAAGPE010000333.1:0-8974 GCF_017104605.1 Burkholderia sp. Ac-20384
TCCGCAGGCGCCGGTTCGAGCGGCCTGCCGTCGGATGCGGCACGACGCCCCCCGGTGCAGCCAACGCCGGCGCGTGCACCGCTCTATGCCTGGACGGAAAAACCCGCCGCACCGATTACGCCGGCGCCGAGCGTGCACGACACGCTGCGCTCGATCGAGGCCAGCACCGCGCAATGGGCGACGCTGAGCGGTGCGCAGGACGATGCCGGACACGCGGCGGCGGCAGCGGCAACTGTGGCCGGTGTGGCCGCGGCAGCAGCCGGCATTGCAGCGCCGGCAGCAGCGGCCGTGCCGACCGGAATCGCCTCCGCGGCCCACGGCCTCGCGGCGCATGACACCGGTGCGCCGCTCGCATACGATGCAGCGCCCGCGTACGACGAAAACGCACCGATCGTGCTCGACGCGTTCATGCCGGCAGTGCCCGCTGTCCATGCACCGGTTGCCGATGCGGGCGCCGTGGCGTTCAGCGCCGCCGCACCACACGCGCTGTCGCATACCGGCATCGACGATGCCGCGTTCTCGCATCACGCCGATGACGAGATCCGGCACGCCGACGATGCCCCCGCCGCGCCGGCACCGGGAATCTCGTCCGCGCCGTCGTTCGACGCACCCATCGACCTCGCGCCGTGGGAAGACCTCGCCAGCCAGCCGGTTTCCGCGTTCGACGCATCCGCCTGGAACCCGGTCGCCGAGTCGTCGACGGACGTGACAGGATCGGAACCGGCCCATGCCGCCTTCGCACAACCGACGACCGCGGCGGTTCACGACATCGCCGCGGCCAACCCGCCGGCATCGTTCGACACTGACGATAAGTCCACGGCGGTGCAACCGGTTGCCGCAATCGATCGCACGGCATCGGCCCGCGTGCCGCAGGGCATCGCCGATGTGCACGCAGACGTGATGCCCGCCGGGAATATCGCGCCGTTCGCGGCCCTCCCCGCTTCGCCGATTGCCGACACGACATCGCGCACAAGCGCCGAAACCAGGCCGTTTGCGGCAGCGTCGGCACCGGCTGCATCGAGTGCCGCACCGGAAGCAGTCAAGTCGGACACGGTGGAACCTGCAGCACCGCCGCCGGCAATCGCTCAAGGCGCCGCACCGGCAGCGGCGGCATGGACGTGGACGCCTTCGACGGCGCAACCGGCCACGACGAATCCGCCCGTCACCGCGGAATTGCCGAAATCGCCGGTTGCGGCTCAACCGTTTGCCGCCGCGCAAACGGCGTCGGCTAGCGCTACGTCACCGAGCGTCGGCACCATCCACGGTTCGACCGCGCAAACGCCTGCGTCCGTATCGGGCATTGCGCCTGTCACCGTTCCCGCTTCGTCGGATGGTGTGATCGGCACGGCATCCGGTTCGCTTGCTCAACCGGCTGCGTCGATCTCGGCCGTTGCCTCCGTCACACCAGCATCCCCGATCGGCGTGACTGGCACTGCTTCGGCTCCGCTTTCTCAGCCGGCCACTTCGGCATCGAACGCTGCATCCGTCGCGCCAGCATCCCCGATCGGCGTGACCGGCACTGCGTCGACCTCGCTTTCGCAGCCCGTCACTTCGGCATCGAACGCTGCATCCGTCGCGCCGGCATCCCCGATCGGCGTGACCGGCACTGCGTCGACCTCGCTTTCGCAACCGGCCGCTTCGGCGTCGACCGTTGCATCCATCGCGCCGGCATCCCCGATCGGCGTGACCGGCACTGCGTCGACCTCGCTTTCGCAACCGATCGCTTCGGCATCGACCGTTGCATCCGTCACGTCGGCATCCCCGATCGGCGTGACCGGCACTGCGTCGACCTCGCTTTCGCAACCGACCGCTTCGGCATCGACCGTTGCCTCCGTCGCGTCGGCCGCGCCGGTTAGCGTTGCGGGCACGACTTACGGTTCGTTCCCCCGCGCATCGGCGCCCGCGTCGTCCATTGCGCCCGCCGTGACGCCGTCGACGGTCGGCACGTCGGCTTCGACTTCCGGTTCAACCGCGCCTGCGCCCGCACCGGCCGCCACACCGGCAATCGCTGCCGTAACGCCCGCGAATACCGTGTCCGGCTCGATCACCGCACCGTCGTCCGCGCCTGCCGCGACGCTTCAGGCCAACCCGGCAACTTCGTCGACGGGTACGACATTCGGCACATTCGGCACCTCCGGCGCAGTCGCACCGCAGCCGGCCGCCAACCTGCCCGTACCACCCGCCGCTTCCGACACGGCTACCGCGCCGATCGCCACGGCGGCAGCAACTCCAGCGCAACCGATCGCCAGCTCGCCCGTCACGCCGACCGGCTCACTGACGTCCTTCGGCGCAACCACCGCGACGCTGGCTCCATCGATCGTTTCCGCACCGGCAGCCATCGAAGCCACGACGTTCGCCACCCCGACCGCCTCGGCCCCGTCGCCGGCAAGCTGGTCCGTGTCGAATGTCTCCGCAGCACCGGCAACCCCGTCGGCCACGGCTCAGCAACCCGCAGCGACAATCCCCGGCGCGAGCCTGTCCGCACCGGCGATCCCCACTGCCCCGCCGGCCGAAGTAATCACGACCACGGCAGCCGAACCGGCCGCGCCAGCCGCAGCCGGCTCCCCGGCCCCCGACATCCCCGCGCGCCCACCGCGCCCGAACGCGTTCGAATTCCACGCCCCCGCGTCGTTCAGCGTCGAACTGCCGACGCTCGAGCTGCTCGAACCGCCATCCGACGACGTCGAAACGATCACCGACGAACACCTCGCACAAACGGCACAGGTGATCGAACAGCGGCTGCAGGAATTCAAGGTGCCGGTGACGGTGGTCGGCGCGTCGGCCGGCCCCGTGATCACGCGCTTCGAGATCGAACCCGCGCTCGGCGTGCGCGGCAGCCAGATCGTCGGGCTGATGAAGGACCTGTCGCGCGGCCTCGGCCTCACGTCGATCCGCGTCGTCGAGACGATCCCCGGCAAGACCTGCATGGGCCTCGAACTGCCGAACGCAAAGCGCCAGATGATCCGCCTGTCGGAAATTCTCGAGTCGCGCCAGTACCAGCACTCGGCCTCGCAGCTGACGATCGCGATGGGCAAGGACATCACCGGCCACCCGGTCGTCACCGATCTCGCGAAGGCGCCGCACATGCTCGTCGCGGGCACGACGGGCTCGGGCAAGTCGGTCGCGATCAACGCGATGATCCTGTCGCTGCTGTACAAGGCGACGCCCGAGGACGTGCGGCTCATCATGATCGACCCGAAGATGCTGGAGCTGTCGGTCTACGAAGGCATCCCGCATCTGCTCGCACCGGTCGTCACCGACATGAAGCTCGCGGCGAACGCGCTGAACTGGTGCGTCGGCGAGATGGAAAAGCGCTACCGGCTGATGTCGGCCGTCGGCGTGCGCAACCTCGCAGGCTTCAACCAGAAGATCCGCGACGCGGAAGCGAAGGAAAAGAAGATCGGCAACCCGTTCTCGCTGACACCGGAGGATCCGGAGCCGCTGTCGACGCTGCCGCTGATCGTCGTCGTGATCGACGAGCTGGCCGACCTGATGATGGTCGCCGGCAAGAAGATCGAAGAGTTGATCGCGCGCCTCGCGCAGAAGGCGCGCGCGGCCGGCATCCACCTGATCCTCGCGACGCAGCGTCCGTCGGTCGACGTGATCACGGGCCTGATCAAGGCGAACATCCCGACGCGCGTCGCGTTCCAGGTGTCATCGAAGATCGACTCGCGCACGATTCTCGACCAGATGGGCGCCGAATCGCTGCTCGGGATGGGCGACATGCTGTTCCTGCCGCCGGGCACCGGCTATCCGCAGCGGGTACACGGCGCGTTCGTCGCCGACGAGGAAGTTCACCGGGTCGTCGAGTACCTGAAGCAGTTCGGCGAGCCGCAGTACGAGGAAGGGATCCTCGACGGCCCGGCCGCCGACGGTGCGACGCAGGACCTGTTCGGCGATGCGCCGGACGCGGAAGCCGATCCGCTGTACGACGAAGCCGTCGCATTCGTCGTGCGCACGCGGCGCGCGTCGATCTCGTCGGTGCAGCGGCAGTTGCGCATCGGCTACAACCGCGCCGCACGCCTCGTCGAGCAGATGGAGGCGGCCGGGCTCGTGTCGCCGATGGGCATCAACGGCAGCCGCGAGGTGCTCGTGCCGGCCGCGGCCGACTGAACACGGCGGCCGGCCGGCCGCCGGCAACCGACACGGGCGCACCGGGAAACCGGCCGCCCCGAAAAACAAAGGGCGCTGCATCGGCAGCGCCCTTTGTCATTTACTGCACCGGCACCAGCTTGAAGTCGACCGGCTTGCCGACCGCCACCTTCTGCGGATTCGGGCCGAGCTGCCCCGTTTCGGCATTGCGGCTGAACACGTAGAACGTATCGCTGTCCTGGTTGCCGACGATCAGCCACTTGCCGGTCGGATCGATCAGGAACTCGCGCGGCGTCTTGCCGAGGCTTGACTGGCGGCCGACCTGCTTCAACCGGCCGTCGGCCTGGTTCACCGCGTAGATCACCAGGTCGTTCGCGTCGCCGCGGTTGCTCACGTACAGGAAGCGGCCGTCAGGCGACAGGTGGATCGCGCCGCCGCCGACCTTGCCCTTGAAGCCCGGCGCGGTCATCGATACGGTCTCGACCGGCGTCAGCTTGCCGTCGTGGTAGCCGAACACCTCGACCGACGCGTTGAGCTCGCTCGTCACGTACGCGTACCGGCCGTCGGCGCTGAACACCATGTGACGCGGGCCCGAGCCCGCCTTCACCGGCGTGTAGCGCGTCTCGGTCGGGCTGATCAGCCCGCGGCTGCCGTCCACCGTGTAGCGGTAGCCGTAGATCTTGTCCGCGCCGAGATCCTGGACGAACAGGTAACGGCCGTCGGGCGAAAACACCGTCGAATGCACGTGCGCGCCGTCTTGGCGCCCCTTCACGGGCCCCGTGCCTTCATGGTGCACGGTCAGCGCGGCCTGGCCGACCGCGCCGTCGTCGCGCAGCGGGAACACCGCGAAGCTGCCGCCCGGATCCTTCGCGACCGAGTAGTTGGCGGTCACGAGGTACTTGCCGTCCGGCGACAGCGCGAGGTAGCAAGGATCGTTCCCTTCCGACGACACGCGGTCGATGAAACTCAGCGCGCCTGTCTTCGCGTCGAAGCGGAATGCGCTGACGCCGCCGCGCGTCGTCGCCGGCCCGTCGTCGCCGGGCAGTTCGTTGACCGCGTAGACGGTGCGACCGTCGCGGCTCGGCAACAGGTACGACGGATTCACGGTCTTCGCCGACGACACGGGCGCAACGCTGCCGGTTTTCGTATCGAAGCGGTAAACATAGATGCCGTCGCTGCCGCCCCCGGTATAGGTGCCGACGAGCAGGTTGTAGACGCCGTCGGCCGGGGCGGCCGATTGCTGCGCAAATGCGTGGGTCGCGGAAAGGGAGAGCACGATCGCGAAACCTTTCATCCAGTGAGCGAGCCTAAGCGGGAACCCTCGTGTCGAAGCGCGTGCGTCACGCTCGCGTAAACGGTTGGGCATTGAATCCTCCTTGCGTCGAGTCGCTTCAAGTGTTGAGATAGGACGAAACGCCGGCCGTTCATGCGCTCCGCCGCCCGGCCGAGTATACGGGGCGCGGCGCCAGCGCGTGAAGCCTTGGCCGCCGCCGTCCGCATTGTGAACTCGAATACCCAAGGATCGCCTGCCCATGCCTGCCCTGATCGAAGACTACGCCCTCGTCGGCGACGGCCACACCGCCGCGCTGATCGCTAAAGACGGCTCCGTCGACTGGCTGTGCTGGCCCCGCTTCGATTCGGGCGCCTGCTTCGCGGCGCTACTCGGCACCCCCGAGCACGGCCGCTGGCTGCTCGCGCCGGCCGCCGACGCCGCGATCACGCACACGACGCGCCGCTATCGCGGCGACACGCTGATTCTCGAAACCGACTACGAAAGCGCCGACGGTGCCGTCACCGTGGTCGACTTCATGCCGCCCGGCAATGGCTGGTCCGAGCTGGTGCGGATCGTCGTCGGCCGCCACGGCACGATGAAGATGCGCATGGAGCTGGTGTTGCGCTTCGACTACGGCTTCTCGATCCCGTGGGTCACGCAGCTGACCCGCGAGGACGGCATGAAGGCGATCGCGGGCCCCGACACCGTCGTGCTACGCACGCCGGTGCCGCTCACCGGCGAAAACCTTCATACGCTCGCGGAATTCACGGTGAGCGCGGACGAGCGCGTGCCGTTCTCGCTCAGCTATGCGGCATCGCACCTGCGCCTGCCGCCCGCCCGCGATCCGCTGTCGATGCTCGCGCGCACCGAGAACTACTGGCTCGAATGGTCGGGCCGCTGCCAGGTACAGGGCCGCTACGCGGTCGCGGTGCGCCGTTCGCTGATCACGCTGAAGGCGCTCGCGTACGAGCCGACCGGCGGGATCGTCGCGGCGCCGACCACGTCGCTGCCCGAGAAGATCGGCGGCAACCGCAACTGGGACTACCGTTACTGCTGGCTGCGCGACGCGACGATCACGCTGCTCGCGCTGATGCGCGGCGGCTACTACGACGAGGCGCGCGCGTGGCGCACGTGGCTGGGCCGCGTGATGGCCGGCTCGCCCGAACAGATCCAGATCATGTACGGGATCGCCGGCGAGCGCCGGCTGCCGGAAATGGAGCTGGACTGGCTGCCCGGCTACCAGGACTCGAAGCCGGTGCGCGTCGGCAACGGCGCCGCGAACCAGCTCCAGCTCGACGTGTTCGGCGAGGTGATGGCCGCGCTGCACCTCGCACGGGTGGGCGGCCTGCAGGCCGACGACACGGTCTGGTCGGTGCAGTGCGCGCTGCTCGACCATCTCGAGAAGATCTGGCAGGAACCCGACGAAGGCATCTGGGAAACGCGCGGCGGCCGCCGCCACTTCACGTTTTCGAAGGTGATGGCGTGGGTCGCGTTCGACCGCGCAATCAAGTCGGCGGAGATGTTCCGGCTGCCGGGCACGCTCGACCGCTGGCGCGCGCTGCGCGACCAGATCCACGCCGACGTATGCGCCAACGCGTGGCACGAAAGCAAACGGGCGTTTGCACAGAGCTACGGCAGCGACGAACTCGACGCCAGCGTGCTGCTGATGCCGCTGCTCGGCTTCCTGCCGCCGGAAGATCCGCGCATCGTCGGCACGGTCGAGGCGATCGAGCGGGAATTGCTGCACGACGGGCTCGTGATGCGCTACCGCACGACCGACTACGACGACGGCCTGCCGCCCGGCGAAGGCACGTTTCTCGCATGCAGCTTCTGGCTGGTCGACAACTATGCGCTGCTGGGCCGGATCGACGACGCGCACCGGCTGTTCAGCCGGCTGCTCGCGCTGTCGAACGACCTCGGGCTGCTCGCGGAGGAGTACGACCCGGTGGCCGGGCGCCTCGTCGGCAACTTCCCGCAGGCGTTCTCGCACGTGGCGCTCGTGCATACCGCGATGAACCTGATGCACCACGAGGACGCGATGGCGCGCGCAGCCGGCCAGCCCGCGCCGGCCGTCGCGACGGGGCGCTGAACGGGGCGCGAGCGGCTTGGTCAGAGAACGTCAAATCGCAAAATTTTGATGAAAAATCGGGGAAATGTTGCATTGCACCACCCATCGTTGTCCGATATGATCGACGCGATTGTCCGGCTGCAGTGCAACATGGCCGGTCGCTGACCCACACGGCACGCCGCGACGCCCCACGCCGCCCTTGCGCACCGTCCCCCACGCGGGAGTAGTCTGCATGCTTTACCAACTGCACGAATTCCAGCGCGCCATGCTGAGCCCGCTGACGGCCTGGGCCCAGGCCGCGTCCAAATCGTTCGCCAATCCGTCCAGCCCGTTCTCGCTGATGCCGGGCGCGACGCGCATGGCCGCCGCGTACGAACTGATGTACCGACTCGGCAAGGATTACGAGAAGCCCGAGTTCAACATTCATCAGATCGTCAAGGACGGCCACAACATCCCGATCGTCGAGCAGACGATCGTCGAGAAGCCGTTCTGCCGGCTGCTGCGTTTCAAGCGCTATTCGGACGACGCCGAAGCCGTCACCCAACTGAAAGATGAACCGGTCGTGCTGGTCTGCGCGCCGCTGTCGGGCCACCACTCGACGCTGCTGCGCGACACGGTGCGCACGCTGCTGCAGGATCACAAGGTCTACATCACCGACTGGATCGACGCGCGGATGGTGCCGATCGAGACCGGCGCGTTCCACCTGCACGACTACATCGCGTACATCCAGGAATTCATCCGTCACATCGGCGCGCGCAACCTGCACGTGATCTCGGTGTGCCAGCCGACGGTGCCGGTGCTCGCGGCGATCTCGCTGATGGCGAGCCGCGGCGAAGACACGCCGCTCACGATGACGATGATGGGCGGCCCGATCGATGCGCGCCGCAGCCCGACGTCGGTGAATTCGCTCGCCACGCAGCACTCGACCGCGTGGTTCGAGAACAACGTGATCCACACGGTGCCCGCGAACTACCCGGGCGAAGGTCGCCAGGTGTATCCGGGCTTCCTGCAGCACACGGGCTTCGTCGCGATGAACCCGGAGCGGCACGCGCAATCGCACTGGGATTTCTACCAGAGCCTGCTGCGCGGCGACGAAGACGACGCCGAAGCACACCGCCGCTTCTACGACGAATACAACGCGGTGCTCGACATGGCCGCCGAGTATTACCTCGAGACGATCCGCGTCGTGTTCCAGGAATTCCGCCTGGCCGAAGGCACGTGGGATGTCGAAGGCGAGCGCGTGCGTCCGCAGGACATCCAGCACACCGCGCTGATGACGATCGAGGGTGAACTCGACGACATCTCCGGCAGCGGCCAGACGCACGTCGCGCACGAGCTGTGCACGGGCATCCCGCAGGACCAGCGTCGCAGCCTGACCGCCGAGAAGTGCGGTCACTACGGGATTTTCTCGGGCCGCCGCTGGCGCACGATCATCTATCCGCAACTGCGCGACTTCATCCGCGAGCATGCACCGGAGCCGAAGCACGGCGCGACGAAGGATGTCCCGGAAGCACCGGCGGCCACGACGCTCGCAGCCGTGC
>NZ_JAAGPE010000334.1:0-9041 GCF_017104605.1 Burkholderia sp. Ac-20384
CCGGCGCGGCGCGCTGCGCCGTCGCGCGCCACGCGTCGGCGACACGGCCGAGCGCGAGCCACGGCACGAGCGATGCGACACCCGCCAGCGCCTGCAGCACGACCGCCGCCACGAGCGGCACCGCGAACGGCCGCAACATCGAAAGCAATGGCCCCTTCATGCGGCACGCACCAGCAGCATGCCGAGCGTCGCCGCGGATGTGTCGCTCGGCGGCTGCTCCGGAAAACCGAGCTGCATCGTCAGTTGCTGCCAGACGCGCGTCACGTCGATGGTGCGCTGGTTGCACGCCTGCAGCCCTTCACCCGACACGAGCCGGTCGACCGCGCGCACGGCCGCTTGCGGCCAGTTGCGCGCGTGAATCGCGCCCCACGTGTCGCGCGCGTCGTCGCAGATCTGGACGCTCGGCATGTCGCTGCCCGTCGTGTCGCCGAAGATCGGGAACAGCCCGTTCTCGTCGATCTCCGGTTCGCGCAGCGCGGGGGCCCACCACAGCGGGCCGTGCGGCGACGCGAGCGTCCACGTGCCGGCGTCCGTCGTCAGCGTGATGCCGAACAGCAGGCTCATCCGGCCGTCGTCGGCCGCCGCCATCTCGTTGTGCACGCGCAGCGACACCGGCGTTGCGGCGAGCACCATCGCGCATTCGCGCATCGACGACAATGCCGGCCCGATCGGCTCGACCGACCACGGGCCCACGCCCTGCAGCGCCGCCGCGAGCACGTCGAGCGCCGCGAAACTGGCCTGCACCGAGCACACGACGTCCGCATGCACCGGCGCACTCGTTTCGCGCAACCGTCGCGCGACGGCGATGAAGCGCGAGACGACCGGCAGGTTCGGATAGAAGCTGTTGAGCAGGCAGCGGCGGCCATGACGCGACGCAGTGCGCAGCACGCGATCCCATTCGTCGGGCAGCAGCGGATGCTCGATCACCACGTCGATCCCGCGTTCGAGCAGCCGGCACGCGAGCGCAGCCCCGTCAGCGCCGCGCGCCGCGCCGCCGACCGCGACGCATGCGACGCGCACGTCCTCGGGCAGCGATTCGGGAGAGTCGAACACGGGTGCGCCGACACGCGCGGCCAGCGCGGCGGTGCGCACACTGCCCTGCCCCAGGATGCCCGCGACACGATACGCGCTGGACGCAGCGAGGCCCGCCGCATAGAACTGGCCGAAGCGGGAGCCGGCGACGACGACCGGCAGCGGATGGACCTTCATTGCGCCTCCTTCAGGCGGGTATCGACGAACGCGGCATTCAGGCAGTCGAAATGACCGCCGGGGATATCGACGGACGTGATGCCGCCGAGCGCCTGCGCCGTCCAGTATTCGGTGAGCGCCGCGCGCTGCTGCGGAATCAGCGGGTTGCAGCGCTCCGGCACGAACAGCCGCAGCGCACCTGCATACGGCGCGTCGCCCGCCCAGTGGCTCGCCTGCACCGAATGCATGAAGAGCCGGTACAGCCGTTCGCGTTCGTCGAGCAGCGGATGCGCGACCTCGTCCTGCATCGACAATCCGGCGGCGGCACGCAGCACGCGACTGCGCAATGCATCGAGCGGCTCGCAGCGATCGCCGAAGATCTCCAGCTGCGCCTGCAGGCTGCCGGGCGCGAGTCGCGCGGGGTCGGCCTTCAACGCGTCGGCGAGTGCGTCGGCCAGCACGTACGTTTCCGGAAACCCGAGCGCGTCGAGCGGCAGCCCGAGCGTCGCCGCGAAGTTGAACAGCACGAGCCGCTCGTCTTCGATCAGGTACGGAATCCGGAAGCTCGACACGATGTCGAGCGTGCGCACTTCGACGCCGAGCTGCACCAGCGACTTCGCCATGTCGAGCGCGACCAGCCCGCCCGAGCAGTAGCCGAGCACGTCGACCTCGCGCACGCCGGTTCGCCACAGTGCGTCCGCATAGCGACGGCCGAGCGTCGCGTTCAGGTGGCGTGCCGGCACATCGAGATAGTCCTGCGCGTCGCGCACCGCGAAGCCGAGCACCGGGCCGAGCCGCGCGAGCGCCGGCATGACCGGTCGATACGCATGCACGGTGCCGAGCCCTTCGTGCACGATCACGCGCGGCACGCCCTTGCCCGGTGTGAGCGAAATCGGTCGCACGTCGGCACGCACGCGGGGCGCGGGTGCGTGGATGACCGCCGACGCGTGCGCCGTGCGCATTGCAGCCGGTGACGTTGCGGCCGACGGCTGCTCACCCGCATCGCGCAGGCATTGCGCGAACGCAGCGGGCGTCGGTTGTGCGAGCACCCAGCGCAGCAGCCGGTCGAACGGATGCGCTTGTGCGAGCGGCTCCTCGCCACGCAGCCTCGACACGAGCTGCGCGATCAGCAGCGAATCGCCGCCAGCCGCGAAGAAGTCCTGATCCGGCGTGACGTTGCGCGTATCGAGCACGGCTTCCCACAAGCCGATCAGCCGCGCCAGCAGCGGATCGGCGGCGGTCTGCGTGTCGGCTCGCCGAGCGGCTGCCGGTTCCGGTTCGCGGATGTCGGCGATACCGGCCAGCGTACGGCGATCGATCTTGCCGTTCGCGGTCACCGGCAGACGGTCGAGCACGCGTAATTGCGACGGCACCATGTAGCCCGGCACGCGCTCCGCGACGAACGCCAGCAGCGCGTCCGGCGCGATGCGCGCCGCGCCGCGCTTCACGTGCGCGAGCAGGATGTCGTAGCCGAGCGCATCGAGCGGCGTGCCGGGTGCCACGCAACCGAGCGCGCGATCGCCGCCGTCCGACTGCAACCATTCGAGCCACTGCGCGCGCGGCACGAACAACCGCGCCGACTCGGCACGTGCGTCGTTCGGCGTTTCCATCATCAGCCCCTGGCTGATGCTGATCTCCGGATGCTCGGTCGTCAGTTCCTGGATCACCCACCACGCGTCGGCCGCCGACAACGCACGCAGCCCGGCGATCAGTGCGACCGTGTCGCGCGCATTGTTCAGCGCGCCGGAGCTGATCGTGACGTCGATCGAATGCGGCGCGATGCCCTGCGCGTCGAACGGCGCGTTCATGTCGAACCGCACGAACCGCATCCACGGATACGCGGCAAAACGCTCGCGCGCCGCTGCAAGGAAATAGCTCGACACGTCGCTGAACAGGTAGTCGATCCGCGCGCCCGCTTCGACCAGCGGTGCGAGCGCGTCGACGATCGACCGCGTCGCCGCGGCCGTGCCCGCGCCGATCTCCAGGATGCGCCATGGGCGCTGCGGCTCGCGCGCAACGATCGCCCGCACGGCCTGCGCCATCCCGTTGTGCAGTGCGTGCGCATGTTCGCCGTCGCTGTACATCGCGTCGGCGATATGCGATGCGCCTTCCGGGAACATCAGGCCAGCCGGCGACACGCTGCCGTCCACCTGCACGTCGATGCATCCTGCGCTGTCGCGGAAGTAGTCGACGAGAACGGTCGGCCACAGATCCGGCGACGCATCCTGCGCAAACGCGTCCCAGCATGCGTGCGCATCGGCATGGCCCGCATCGGGCCGCAGACGCCAGCCGCCTGCTTCGGCATCCGTGTGCAGCACGCCGTGCTTGTCGAGCATCGCGAGCCAGTGGCGCAGCAGATGCTGTCGCGCCGCCGGCACGCGCAGCCGTTCGCACAACGTCGCGAAATCCGTCGCGGCATCCTCGGTCAGCGCGCCTGCCGGCACGATCCACGCGGCCAGCGATGCAACGCAGGCGGCTTCGAGCTGGGCGACCGACCGGGCCACATCTGCCTGTTCAGGCCAGCGCGCGGTGTCAAACGCCGTACGCACGTGCTTCGCGATCTCTTGCAGCGCGTCGTCCTGCGTCGACGTCGAAGGCTCCGCGCCGTGCAGCGACGCGAAGCTCGCGAGCCGGCGCTCCGCGCCTTCGCCGAGCACGATCGTCGCGGCCGCGCCGACGAGCGGATGCGCGGTCAGCGCCGCATCGATCTCGGCCAGCTCGATCCGGTAGCCGCGGATCTTCACCTGATCGTCCTGCCGCCCGAGGAACTCGAGCGAACCGTCAGCGCGCACGCGGCCAAGATCACCGGTGCGATAAAGCCTGCGCCCGTCGCGATGACGGATGAAGCGTTCGGCCGTGCGCACGGGATCGTTCGCGTAACCGGTCGCGAGCCCTACGCCGCCGATATGAATCTCGCCACGCACGCCGGGCGGGCACGGCCGGCCGAGTGCGTCGAGCACTTCCATCGTCTGCCCGGTCAGCGCGCGGCCGTACGGAATGCTGGCAAGCTGCGTGTCCGCAGGATGGATCGGATGCTCGATCGACCAGATCGACGCCTCGGTCGCGCCGCCCAGGCTGAACAGCGCGCTGTCGGGCCAGCGCCGCCACCAGCGCGTGGGCAGCGTCACCGGAATCCAGTCTCCCGACCACAGCACGCGGCGCGGGCCCGGCACGTCGAGCGCCGGTTCGCCTTCGAGGTAGTCGATCAGCATCTGCCCTTGCGCGGGCACCGAGTTCCACAGCGTCACGCGATGCCGCACCATCAGCTCGGCCCAGTGCGACGGATCGTTGCCGCGCGCCGGATCGGGCAGCACGATGCACGCGCCGCGCGCGGTCGCGCCGAAGAAGTCGTAGACGGACAGGTCGAAGCTCAGCTCGGCAAGGCCGAGCACCACGTCGCCGTCACCGACTTCGTGGCGCGCGCTGATGTCGGCAAGCGTGTTGCACACGGCCGCGTGGCTCAGCATCACGCCCTTCGGCTCGCCGGTGGAGCCCGACGTGTAAATCACGTACGCGAGCGCGTCGCCGTCGAGGTCGCGCGCGGCACGCGGCGGCCATTGCGGATCGATCGGCAATGTATCGATATCGATGCGCACGCAACCGTCATGTTCGAACTCGAGCGCCTGCACACTGACGACCGCACGCACCCGCGCATTGCGCAGGATCGCCTGTTGCCGCAGCGCCGGCTGGCGGCTGTCGACCGGCACGTACGCGGCACCCGCCTGCACGATCGCGAGCACGGCCGCGAGCTGATGTGCGCACTTCGGCATCAGCACGGCAACGGTGTCGCCCACGCCGACGCCGGCCTGCTCAAGCGAAGACCGCAGCGCCGCCGCATGCTGCGCGATGTCGCGATACGTGCGCGCCCCTTGTGCATCGATCACCACCGGCGCATCGGGCGTACGCAACGCCTGCGCGGCGAAGCCGGCCGCGATATGCGTATCCGCATCCGGATGGACCTCGGCAGCTGGCACGGCGGACGGCAGCACGGTGTCACCCTCGCGCGACCACCATTCGGCATCCGCAGCGAGCCGGCCCAGCAGCGCGACGTACGCATCGAACATCGCCGCGGGCATCCCGTCCGGAAACAGGTCGTCGCGCACGTCCCAGCCGATTTCCAGACCACCGAACTGGTCGGTCACCTGGCAGTCGAGCCAGACTTGCGGCGTCTGACTGATCATATGGAGCGGCGGTTCGGCCCGGCCCGCGTGCTCGCCAAGCAGGCGGCCCACGCTGCCGATGCCGCTCGTGAACACCACCGGCATCAGCGCGGCATCCTTGCCGCGCCGCCGCGCGAGTTCGCGCATCACGTCGACGCCTGTAAACGCGCGATGGTCGAGGTCGTCGAACATCCGTGCGCCGATCGTGCGGGCGCGCTCGACGAAATCGCGCCCGTGCGTCGCGTCGACAGCGAGCAGGCTCAGCGCGGTGAAATCGCCGAGCACCGCGTCGATGCGCGGATGCACGGGCGGCCGGTTCAGCACCGTCAGGTTCAGGCAGAACGCGGGCGACTGGCTCCAGCGGCCGACGACCTCGGCGAACGCGGCCAGCGCGACACTGGCCGCGCTCAGCCCGAAGCGGCTCGCGTAGCTGCTCAGCGCGGCCCATTGCGCACGATCGAGCCTCGCATGCCGGTGCGTGAAGCGCGGCCGCGCATCGGACTGCATCGCGGGCACCACCGGCAGATCGGGCCGCGCCGGCAGATCGTCGATGCGCGCAAGCCACCACGCCTTGTCGCGCGCATGATCGGCACGCGTGCCGGCGTGGGCTTCGTTGACGACGTAATCGCGGAACGTCGCGTCGAGCGGCTCGGGCTGCCATTGCGGATCGTCGTAACGCCGCCGCCATTCGGCGAGCAGCAATTGCAGGCTCGCGTAGTCGATCAGCGTGAAATCGACGGACAGATGCAGCACCGCGCCATCCGGCCCGAGGCTCACTTCCGGCTGCAGCACCGGCCAGCGGTCGAGCGCGTGCACCGCGTGGTCGAGACGCTCGCGCACGCGCTTCACGTGCGCGTCGAATGCGTTCGCATCGGCTTCTCGCAGGTCGTGCACCGCGAGCGGCTGCCAAGGCACGTCGGGCAGCACGCGCTGCCATGCGTTGTCCTCGACGATCGCGCGCAGCATCGGATGCCGCGCAACGCACGCATTCCACGCGGCCTCGAAGCGCACGCAGTCGAGCTTCGCCGGTTCGCCGTATTCGACGTACAGATGGCACGCATTGCCGCCGAACTCGAACGATTCGTGCCGGCCGAGCACATACGCGGCCTGCACCGGCGTCAGCGCGAAGCGCTCGTGCCGGCGCGCCGGATCGCTGCGCCACGCGCCGTCCTGCAGGAAGCGGACGAATGCGTCGCGTTCGGCCTTGATGCGCGCGGCGAGATCCGCATCGAGCGCGCCGGCCGGCGCGCGATAGCGCAACTGGCCGCCGTCGTCGCACCACAGTTCGATCTGGCGTTCGCGGCAAAGATCGAGCACGTCATCGAAGCTCACAGCACGCCCTCCTCGATCGTTGCGACCGGCGCGTCACCTTCGGCCTGCGAAGCCGGTGCGGCCGGCGCCGCCTCAGCGAGCTGTGCGGCAAGACCCGCGAGCGTCGGCTGCCGATAGAACGCGGCCATCCCGACCCGCACGCCGAGCCGCTCACGCAGTTGCGCGAGCAGGCGTGTCGCGAGCAGGCTGTCACCGCCGAGCGCGAAGAACGTCGCGTCGCGTGCGTTCGCCGGGCGGCCGAGCGCGTGCTCCCAGCACGCGAGCAGCGTCGCCTGCCGTTCGTCTACCGGCACGAACGCGTCATGTGCGGCGGGCGCATCGCCGAGTGCCCGAGCGAGCGCATCGCCTACCGCTCGCCGATCGATCTTGCCGTTCGCGTTGAGCGGCCAGCGCGCGATGCACCACAGCGCATCGGGACGCATCGCGTCAGGCAACCGGTCGCGCAACCAGTCGGCCAGCGCCGCTTGTTCCGCCGGTTCGCCGACACGGTGCGCATCAATGCACGCAAACGCGGTCGAACGCCAGCTCCGCGATGCTTCCAGCGCAAAGCCGCACGCGTGTGCCGCCGACGCCAGCGCATCGTGCACAAACGGCCGCGGCAGTGACGCATCGCCCATCACGCCCGCAACGAGCTCACGCAGCGGCGAATCGCGCAGCACGTCGGCAAACAGCAGGCGGCCGTTCTGCGCAAGCAACGCTGCTGCGATTCGGAACGTGTCTCGCGGATCGTCGCGCAGGTGCGCGGCCGCGAAACTGATCACGCAATCGAACCGGCCGAGATGACGGGCGGGCAGCAGGCCGTCCTGTATCGCCTGCAACGCCGGCATCGTTTGTGCAAAGTACGCCTGCGCGTTGTGCAGCAGACCAGGCGACGCGTCGAACAGCGTCACGTCGAAGCGCGGATCGTCGAGCATGCCGAGCCCCGCATCGAACCATTGCCCGGCGCGCGCGTCGAGCACCGCGACCCGCAGCGTTCCGGTGCGCGCCGCGGCCTGGGCCTGCAGCGCAGCGCCAAACTCGCGCAGCGCGCGTGCGCCATCCGGCAGACGCGCCGCGAACGCCAGCGGCGCGATCCGCGGATCGAGCGGCACACGCTGCGCGGCGCCTTCAGGATCGGCAGCGAGCGCGCGCAGCGATCCGGTCAGGTCGTCGAGATCGGCGGCATACCAGTCGAGCAGATCGAGCGCGCCGTCGACGGAAATCGATACGTCATCCTTCGCATGCCAATGCGCGCTCAGCGACGGCGGCAAGCCTGTATCGCCGTCGAGCAGCCGATCGGCTAGCGCGCGCGCAACGGCCGCTTCCGCGTGCACGGTATCGGCAGCGTCCGCTTCCGCGAACACGGGTGAGGACAGCATTACATCCGATGTGCGATCGGCCGGTACGAACGCCGCCGCGATACGCGCGGCTTCGCCGCCGACGACGCTCGCGCACGCACCGTCGATCAGCGGATGCGCGGCCAGCGCGGCCTCGATCTCGCCCAGCTCGATCCGGTGCCCGCGCACCTTCACCTGGCGATCCTCGCGCCCCAGGAATTCGAGCGTGCCGTCGGGCCAGTAGCGGCCCCGGTCGCCCGTGCGATACCAGCGTCCCGACGCCTGCTGCACGAAGCGCTGCGCGGTCAGCTCGGGATCGTGCCGGTAGCCACGCGCGAGGCTGTCGCCGCCGATCAGCAGTTCGCCCGGCACGTAATCCGGTACATCGCGGCCAGCGGCATCGATGACCCGATAAGCCTGCCCCGGCAATGGCCGGCCATACGGAATCGAACGCCAGTGCGGCGGCACGTCGCGCACCGTCTGCACGTTCGACCAGATGCCCGCCTCGGTCGCGCCGCCGAGTGCATGGAAAGCACAGGCGTCGCCGCACCGTTCGCGCAAGCGCGCCGGCAGGTCGCGTGCGATCCAGTCGCCGGACAGCAGCGCCGCGCGCACGCTGCGGCACGCGTCGGCCGCGGCCGGCACCGCCAGCGCCATTTCCAGCAGCGCGGGTGCCGAATTCCACAGCGTCACGCGATGCTGCGCGATCAGTTCGATCCAGCGCGCCGCGTCGCGTGCGTCGTCCTGGGTCGGCAGCACGAGTTCGGCACCGGCACCGAGCACGCCGAACAGGTCGTACACCGACAGGTCGAAATCGAGCGCCGATACCGCGAGCAACCGGTCTGTCGGGCTCACACCGAGCAGCGCATCGATCGCATCGATCGTGTTGAGCGCCGCTGCGTGCGTCATCTCGACACCCTTCGGCACGCCCGTCGAGCCGGACGTGTAGATCACGTACGCGGTGGCCTGCGGTGCGACCGCGAGCGGCGCGGCCAGCGGTTCGTGCCGCATCAGCGCCGCGACGCCGAAATGCGGCAGCGGCGCA
>NZ_JAAGPE010000335.1:0-9212 GCF_017104605.1 Burkholderia sp. Ac-20384
GAAGCCCTGGCGAGTTGGCAGCATCACTACAACTGGCATCGGGCTCATAGTGCCATCGGCGGCATTGCGCCGATGGCGAGACTTCCCCCGTCGAGAAACAACCTCTTGACGCTTCACAGCTAGCGCGATGACAAACGTAGCGATGGCGCGCGGCGGACGCGCAGTGGCGCTTGGCCTGCGCGAGAACTGGCGGCAATTCGCGTTGCTCGTGCTGGTCAACGCGTTCGTCGGCGGGATGGTCGGCATCGAGCGCACCGTCGTGCCGCTGATCGGCGCCGAGCAGTTTCATCTCGAGTCGACCGCGCTGATCACGTCGTTCATCGTCAGCTTCGGGCTGGTCAAGGCGTTCGCGAACCTGGTGTCGGGGCAGCTCGCCGATACGTGGGGGCGCAAGCGTGTGCTGATCGCCGGCTGGCTGCTTGGCCTGCCGGTACCGTTCATGATCATCGCGGCGCCGAACTGGGAATGGGTGATCGCCGCGAACGTGCTGCTCGGGCTGAGCCAGGGGTTCGCGTGGTCGATGACGGTGATCATGAAGGTCGACCTCGTCGGCCCGAAAAGCCGTGGCCTCGCGGTCGGCCTGAACGAATTCGCCGGCTATTTCGCGGTGGGCGCGACCGCGTTCGCGACCGGCTATCTCGCGAGCCGCTACGGGCTGCGGCCGACGCCGATCTATCTCGGCGTGTTCTACGCGATCGTGGGCCTGCTGCTGTCGATCCTCGTCGTGCGCGACACGCGCGAGCATGTGCGGCTGGAAAGCGGCCAGCCGGCCGGCGCATCCGCGCTGTCGTTCCGCGAAGTCTTCATGCTGACGTCGTTCCGTAACCGCAACCTGTTCGCGGCGTCGCAGGCCGGCATGATCAACAACCTCAACGACGGGATGAGCTGGGGCATCTTCCCGCTGTTCTTCACGACGCTCGGGCTCGGTATCGAGCGGATCGGCCTCCTGAAGGCCGTCTATCCGGTCGTATGGGGCAGTTGCCAGATCGTCACCGGGCCGCTGAGCGACCGGTGGGGGCGCAAGGGGCTGATCGTCGCCGGGATGTGGGTGCAGGCGGGCGGGCTCGCGCTGACCGCGCTGACGGGGCAGTTCCGCTGGTGGCTCGTCGCGAGCGTGCTGCTCGGCCTCGGTACGGCGATGGTCTATCCGAGCCTGATCGCGGCCGTGTCCGATGCGTCCGAGCCCGGCTGGCGGGCGCGCTCGCTGAGCGTGTACCGGTTCTGGCGCGATCTCGGCTATGCGATCGGCGCGCTGTCGGCCGGCCTGATGGCCGACCGCTTCGGCTTCGCCGCCGCGATCCTCGTGGTGGCCGCGGTGACGTTCGCGTCAGGGGGCGTCGTCGCGATTATGATGCGGGAACGCCACTGACAGGGTTCCCCGATATGGACGCGCCGCTTCCGCCGATCTCCGCTCCGATTCCCGAAACGGAACCTGAAACCGAAACCGTCGCCGAGCCGCGCGCGTCGCGGCTGCATCGGCCGGTCGCGCTCGTCACCGGTTCGACGTCGGGGATCGGCGCGGCGATCGCGCGCCGCCTGGCGGCGGACGGCTATGCGGTCATCCTGCATTCGCGCAGCTCGGCCGACGTGGGGCGCGCGATGGCGCGCGAACTCGGCGCGGCCTACGTACAGGCCGACCTCGCCGACGATGCCGAACGCGTGCGGCTGATCCGCGAAGCCGTTGCCGTGCACGGGCGGCTCGACGTGCTCGTCAACAATGCGGGCGTCAGCCGCGTGATTCCGCACGACGACCTCGCCGCGGCGACGCCCGACGTGTGGCGTGAGATGCACGAGATCAACGTGATCGCGCCGTTCCGGCTCGTCGCCGAGGCGGAAGCCGTATTGCGCGAGGCGGCGTCGCACGGGCGGGCCGGGTGCGTGGTGAACGTCAGTTCGCATGCGGGCGTGCGGCCGAAAGGCGCGTCGATTCCGTATGCGGCCGCGAAGGCCGCGCTCAATCACACGACGCGGTTGCTCGCGCGCACGCTTGCACCGGCGATTCGCGTCAATGCGGTCGCGCCGGGGCTTGTCGATACGCCGCTCACGGCCGACTGGACGGACGCGCAGCAGCTCTGGCGCGAGCGCGCGCCGATGCGCCGCGCGGCGACACCGGACGATATCGCGCAGACGGTCGCGATGCTCGTCGCGTCCGACTACGTGACGGGCGAGATCGTGATGCTCGACGGGGGAATGAACCTGACGTGAAGCGGTGGCTCGGTCATTCGGTGAAGCGATGAAGCGGTGAAGCGGTGAAGCGGTGAAGCGGTGAACCGGTAAGGCGGTAAGGCGGTAAGGCGGTAAGGCGGTAAGGCAGTAATGCAGTAATGCAGTAATGCAGCCGGGCAATCACGCGCAGGCACCACGCGCAATCGCCGCGACCGCTGCCTCGCCGGCCTGCGCGGATCAGCCGAGGCTCGACCGCAACCGAGCAAGCGCCTGATCGTGCGTGCGCTCGAACTTCAGCGGCGTGACGGCGACATACCCTTCGCCCAGCGCAACGGTTTCCGAATCCGCATCGTCGTCGCGCGGCGCGCGGGCGAGCTTCAGCCAGTGATACTCGAGGTCGCGCGGGTCGCGCCCCGACACGATCTCGACACCCTGCAGCGTACCGGCGCCCTGGTTCGTCACCTTGAGGCCACGCACGTCCTGCGCGGGCCGCGGCGGGAAATTCACGTTCAGGCACGCGTCGCTGTCCCAGCCGGCCGCAACGAGCCGGCGAATCACGTCCGGCGCGAGCGCGAGCGCCGTGTCCCACGGCACCGCGTTGCGATCGGTGAACGCCTGGCTCAGCGCGATGGCCGGCACGCCGACCAGCATGCTCGTCATCGCGGCGCCGACCGTGCCGGAAAACACCGTTTCGGTACCGAGGTTCCCGCCGCGATTCACGCCGGACAGCACGATGTCGGGCCGTGCGTCCTTCATCAGGTGGCTGATCGCGATCGCGACGCAATCGCCAGGCGTGCCGCGCACCGCGAAACGGCGTTCGCCCTTGCGATGCACGCGCAGCGGTTCGTGCAGGCTCAGCGAATGCGACGTGCCGCTCTGGTCTTCCGCCGGCGCGACGATCCACACTTCGCGCGCCAGTTGCGTGGCGACCTGTTCGAGCACGTCAAGGCCGGGGGCGTCGATTCCGTCGTCGTTGGTGAGCAGGACACGATCGAACAGCGGGCGGGTTTCTTGCATCGGGACGATCCTCGCGGAGATGGGCAATGAGAGGGAAGTGCAGCGTGGCGCAAGCCACAAGGCTAGCATTCCCGCGTGAGAATCGTCGTGTCGCGCGGTGGGCGCGGACGTGAAAACGGGCGCATCGCGCGCCCGTTGGTCGGTGTTCGTGCCGCGACGTGCGCGGCGGGTCGGAACCGCTCAGCCGAGCAGGTGCCGCAGCAGGCCGGCCGACACGACGCCGACGATGACGGTCGGCAGGATCGACAGGCGCGTCGCCGCGATCAGCGTCATGGCCAGCGCCAGCAGGTCGGCCGGGCGCGTCGACACGAAGGCCGGCGCGATCAC
The DNA here is from genome assembly GCF_017104605.1 of Burkholderia sp. Ac-20384. Classification (NCBI taxonomy): domain Bacteria; kingdom Pseudomonadati; phylum Pseudomonadota; class Betaproteobacteria; order Burkholderiales; family Burkholderiaceae; genus Burkholderia; species Burkholderia sp. Ac-20384. The sequence goes on from NZ_JAAGPE010000335.1 coordinate 3,511, forward strand.
CGAGATCAGCACGCAGCCGGGCACGTTCTCCATCACCGACGCCATCCGCGGGCTCAGCGTGCGGTTGCGCAACAGCACGTAGCCGAGGATGCGCGACAGATACGTGGTCGACGCCATCAGCACGATCGTCGCGACCGTGCTGAAATCCGGGAAATCAGGCATCGCGCGGCTCCCACAGCAGCGCGGCGATCAGCCCCGCGCAGGCGCCGGCCGCGACGTACCACGCGCCGGGCACGGCCAGGTGCGTGGCTGCCGCGACGACGAGGCTCACGAACCACGGGCGGCTCGCGCGCATCCCTTTCCACATCCCGCGCAGCAGCACCAGAAACACGGCCGTGAACGCCATGTCGAAGCCGTACTGCTCGACGTTGCCGATCGTCGGGCCGACCGCCGCGCCGAGCGTGGTCATCGAGATCCACGTCAGGTAGAGCCCCACGCAGATGCCCGCGTAATAGGGCACGCTGATGTGCGTGGCCGAGCGGGCCCTTGCGTCGGCGAGCGACATCGCCCAGCTTTCGTCGCACATGAAGAACAGTGCGAAGAACGCGCGGCGGCGCGGCAGGCGGCGGATATACGGCTCGAATGCGGCGCCCATCAGGATGTGGCGCGAATTCACGAGGAACGACATCGCGACGATCAGCGCGATGTGCGGCGGCGAAGTCCACAGATGGATCGCCGCGAATTCGGAGCCGCCGCCGAAGTTCATGCCGGTCATCATCGGCACCTCGAACAGGCTCAACCCTTTTTGCGCGGCCTGCGCGCCCAGCACGAGCGCGAACGGCACGAAACCCAGCATGACGGGCAGCGCCGCGCGCAAACCGCGACCCATCTCGGCGACATAAGCGGGCTTGTCGCGAAGCCCTGACGACGTTGAAACGCTACTGCTCATTACTCCTCCTTCGGGGGAAGAATTGTCTGCTTTTTTGACTCGAATCGGGTTGCGTTGTGGCCAGATTTTTCTCAGAATTTGGCATTGAACGCGTGATACGCGATTTTTTTGGAATCGAATGCCAATGAAACTTGACGCCATCGACCGCCGGATCCTGAGCGCGCTCCAGCGCGACGGCCGCATGCAGAACGTGGAGCTCGCGCACGAGGTGGGGCTGTCGCCGTCGCCGTGCCTGCGGCGCGTGCGCCTCCTCGAGGAAGCCGGCGTGATCGAGAAATACGTGGCCGTGCTGAATCCCGCGAAAGTCGGCAAGGGGCTGACGATCTTCACGCGCGTGTGGCTGAAGGGGCAGGACGCGGAATCGGTCAACCGCTTCGCCGAGGCCGTCCAGCAGATGCCGGAAGTCGTCGAGTGCCACCTGATGGCCGGCGATTGCGATTTCCTGCTGCGCGTCGTCGCAGCCGACATCGACGACTACCGGCGCTTCCAGATGGAATACCTCACGCGCATTCCGGGCGTGCTGAGCGTGAAGACCGACATTCCGATGCAGAAGGTCAAGCTCACGTCGGCGCTACCGACCTAGCGCGACGCGCGAGGCATGACTACGCGACGACGGGTCGACGAACGGTCACGGCTCGGTGACAATCGCTCGATAGACTGACGAATCACGCCGCGTCGAACCGGTTGCCTGAGTGGTTGCGCGACGTTCGATGCGCAAGCAACTAACGGTCAATGTCGACGCGATCGGGCAGGCGGCGCTGCGCGCCGGGTCGTGTGCTGATGCAGATGCGTTTCTTCTTGTCGGGCCATTCATGCAGCCAATCAACACGCCGTGGAATTCGCTGGAAATCGTCAAGCTTGTGCTGGGCGTGCTGACGCCGTTGTCGGTCGCGTGTCTTGGCTGGCTCGTCGCGCGCCGGCTGAAGCGGCTCGAACTCGTGCAGTGGACCAACCAGCGATTGATCGAGAAGCGGCTCGCGCTGTACGACGCGGTCGCGCCGCAGCTCAATGCGTTGCTGTGCTTCTACACGTGGATCGGCTACTGGAAGGACATCTCGCCGGACGACGTGATCCGCGCGAAGCGCGACCTCGACCGCACGTTCCATATCTACCGCTACCTGTTCGACGACGACGTGTACGACGCGTATCACACGTACATCCATGCGCTGTTCGACATGCATACGGGCCCGGGCCGCGATGCGCGGATCCGCTCGCTGATCCAGGCGCCCGACGGCGACCGCAGCGTGCACGGCTCGTATGAATGGAAACCGGTGTGGTCGGATCGTTTCGCGACCGCGAATGTCGTGCCGAAGGACGACGTGCTGCGGCACTACACGGAGTTGATGGAGCGGCTGCGCGTGGCGCTGGGTGCGACGCGCTGAAGGCGTCGGCACCTGCGCACCGCTTCACGCCGGTATCGAAATCCGTCACCGGGCGGCGCGAATACCCGCCCCCGCACATGAAGCGGATGCGGAGCCCGGCCGGTGCTGACATGCTCGCGCCATCTCCACTCGCACGAGGTCCGTATGATTGTCGATACCGGCTGCCGGCCGCTCATGATCCGCTCGCCTGAAGCGGGCAGGCGGCGTCTCTTCTCCATTGGTTCTTCTTATCCGCATGACGTGCCGTTGCCGATCGACCCGGAGATCGGCGATATCGTCTTCATCCGCGTGACCGTGCGGCCGTTTCTCGAAGTGGCGAGCGCGACGCGCTCATGGACGAATCACGTCGGGATCGTCGTTGGCGAGCGCGACGGCGAGCCGCTGATCGCGGAGAGCACGTTTCCGCTATCACGCGTTACGACGATGTCGCGGTTTCTTGCGCGCTCCGATCGCGGCGCGTGCGTGATCGCGCGGCTGAAGCAACCGCTCGATGCCGTACAGCGGCGCCGGCTCGTGGAGGCTGCGATGCGCCGGATCGGCGTGGTCTACGACACGGGGTTCAATCTCGCGTCGCGCCGGCAGTTCTGCTCGCGGTTCGTGCGCGAAGTCGTGCGCGATGCGACACGGATCGTGCTCGGCGACGTCGAGACCTTCGACATGCTGCTGCGCCGGAATCCCGACCATCCGCTCGGCTTCTGGAAGATCTGGTACTTCGGCCGGATTCCGTGGCGCCGCCGCACGGTGACGCCGGCGAGTTTGCTAGGGAGCGGGGCGTTGCGGGTGGTGGTGGATACGCGCGAGGGCGTTGAAAATGTGTCCGAAGGTGACGATCCGGATAGCGTCTGACTCAAGCGAGTGAGGTCACGAATCTTTTGCCACTGGCCGACGCCAGCTTGAGCGGCATATCGGGTGACCGCGCACGCCGGCTCGCTGCGAACACGAGCCGGCGTTACTCCACAGTGGACGCGCTCGATTCGGTGCCTTCCGCGATATCGGTCGACGCTACGCCGGCCGCTTGCCGTGCAGCAAGCATTGCGTCGAGCAATGCGAATTCCTCGCGGTTCAGTCGTTCGTATTCAGCGCGCAACTCGGGGTCAGACAGTGCGCGTTTGCGCAGATCCTCGTACGTTCCCATACCCAACCTCATTAATTTGATTGCGCCCGTTTGATTCACCGACAGGCTCACGACTATTGCCGCCCCGCCACCGCCAACCGCGCCGCCAGCCCCACGAACACCGACCCGAGCAGATACTGCGGCAGCTTCGACGGGCGGCGGCGCGCGCCGATCCGCTGGCTCAACCGGCTCGCGGACAGGATGACCGCGCCGTTCACGATGAGGCCGATCAGGTTCAGCACCGTCGCGAGCACGAGAATCTGCACGGCGATCGAACCGTGTGCGGGCCGCACGAATTGCGGAAACAGGGCGAGCACGAACAGCGCCATCTTCGGGTTCAGCAGGTTCGTCGTCAGCCCCTGGCGGAAGATCGCCGCGGTCGAGTGGCGACGCTGCGACGCGACGGGCGACAGCGCGGTCGCATCCGAACGGAACGTCTTCCACGCGAGATACAGCAGATAGGCCGCGCCCGCGAAGCGCACGACGTCATAGGCGAGCGGTACCGCGACGAACAGCTGCGACAGCCCGAGCGCGGCCGCCAGCGCGTGGCAGTAGGTGCCGGCCTGGATGCCCGCGAGTGTCGCGAAGCCGGCGCGCCGGCCCTGGCTCACGCTGCGGGATGCGATCAACAGCATGTCGGGGCCCGGCGTGGCGGTCAGCGCGAGACACGCGCCGGAGAACAGCGCGAGCGTGGAGAGGTCGATCATGTGAGTCCCTTTCGTGGATGCAGCGTAAAAGGGAGGTCAGTTTAGGAGGGCGCGCGAGGCCGGTCAATCGAACGAACGGACGATGATCCGGCCGGAAAGCGAGGCCGGTCGTCAACTCATGTGCGCGGACCAAGGCACACCGATAGTCCCCGACACTGCATCAACGGCGCACGCCAATGCTGCGCCTTGCGTGAACGATCGTCGCACCGCTCAACGCTTGCGGCAGGCCACCTGGTAATCGATCACGGTGTTCTTCGACGGCTCGTCCGGCTCGCCGCCGACGGTCGTCACGCCGAGCACGCCGGACGCGCTCCGGTAGCGCAGCGCGCAATAGCCCATGCCGGTGCCCGAACACGCTTCGGCTTCGATGACGCCATGTTTCGCGAGCGTCGCCGCGCCGTCCATCGCATCCGGCTTCTCGCGCGGGCGCAGCGGTTGCCAGCCTTTCGCGATCAGGATCCGGCGCGCGACGTCGAGCGGTTTGCCGTACACGTTGGGGACGACCGCGCGGCCCTGGCAGTAAGTGCTTTCAACGGCGACTCGCGTCAGGCGCACGCCACCGTTCTCTTCGTGCAACTCGCCGACGGGCGGTGCCGGGCCATCGCCGCCCCAGATCAGCAGCGCGCCGCTTTCCAGCCGATCGGCCGTGCCGAGCTGCCAGCCCGCCTTGCGTGCCGTGTAGCCGAGTGCGACGAGCGTCGTGCCGTCGAACACGCCGATGTTGCCGTTGCGCGCGAAGCAGATCGCACTCGTGCCAGCAGTGAATCCGCTCGCGAACGTGACGACCGTGTAGCGGCCGAGCGGTGCTTCGGACGTCACGATCCAGTCGCGCTTCGCGACTTCACGGCCGGCGGCAGTGGTCGTCTTTGCGCGGTATTGCGTGCAGAACGAATCGAGCGACCCGTTCTCCGGCGAATGCGGCAGCACGCCGAGCGGCACCAGCGACGCACCGGCGATGTCGGAGGCCGTCCGCAGCGGATCGGCCGATGCCGTGCCGCCGAGCGCGGCACACGCAACGACTGCGATCGACACGATCGAAGCAAGACGGCGGGCAAACGGCGACGCAACGAAACGGGACACTTGGGCTGTCTCCGGGGAAAGGGGGGCGGGCGCGATGATCGCGGGTTTTCGCCCGCGTGTCACGGCCGCGCGCCGTCCGGCTGCACGCTTGCGTGACCTCGGCGACTCAGCCCTTTGCGACGACGTCGATCCGCAGCGCTTCGCCGCCGTCGACGATCGCCAGCAGGCGATCGACGTTCGGATGCGCGCCCGGGCGGTTGCGTGCGTCGGCCGTATGTTCGGCGAACACCGCGAGGCCGTGCTCGGCGGCTTTCGCGTCGAGCGTGCCGAATGCCTGCTTCAGGTAGTTGTACACCGCGAGCGAGCCTTGCTTGCCCGGCTGGTTCTCGATGGTCGCGACCACGTCGCCGTTCGCGCCGACGAGATCGATGCGCGCGACGCCGTCGATGGCGGGCAGTTGCGCGAGGTTGTCCTTGAATACTGGGGTCGGTTGAATCACTGAAAACACTCCGTCGGTTCGGTCAGGGGCCAATGAGCATGGCCGGCCGTATCTTATCCGATCGGCCTCCGCGCACCGGCCGGCACGCGGG
>NZ_JAAGPE010000336.1:0-9010 GCF_017104605.1 Burkholderia sp. Ac-20384
TCCCGAACCGCGCGAGCTGCCGCCGCCCAGGCCGCCCGTCAGCGTGCCGAGCAGGCCCGTGATCGGAGCGAGCGGGTTGCTGCCGCCCGTGCCGCTGCTGGAGCTGCCCGCGTTGTTGTCGTGGACGAGGCCGCCGGTGGACGTCACCGTGTTGCCGAGCTGCGCCACGACGCCGCCGAGACCGGCGCCGAGCGGGTTGTCGGTTGCGCCGCCGACCTTCGTGCCGGCGCTGGCGAGGCCGTTGCCGAGCGCGCTCAGCAGGCCGTTGAGCGGCGTGCCGAGCAGCGTGACACCGCCGAGCGTCTGCGTGGCGCCCGGCGTCGTGACACCGCCGGTCAGCGTGTTCGTGATCGGGTTGATCACCTTGCCAACCTGCGTTTCGAGCTGCTGGACCGGCGAGCTGTTCAGCGCCGTGTTGAGGCCCGATGCGGTCGAATTGACGGCGCCGCCGACGGTGTTGACGAGATCGCCGACGAGCGTCGTGACCGGCGACAGCGGCGACAGCGGGCCGGAGCCGAGGCTCTTCACCGCGTTGCCGAGATTGTTGACCGCGCCGCCGGCGCCGGTCAGCAGGCCAGTGGTCGACGTCAGCGTCGGTCCGAGCGGGTTGGCCGACACGCCGATCGAGCCGAGGCCGGCCGCGACGCCGTTGCCGAGTGCCTGCACGCCGTTGCCGAGGCTCGTGACCGCGTTGCCGACGCTGGTGGCCGTCGTCGGGTTCGTGCCGGGGATCTGCACGCCGCCGATCTGGCCGCCGCCGTTCGCGACCGCCGTGCCGACTGCCGTCACGAGGTTGCCGGATTTCTGGAGGACATTGCCGAGGGGGGTGACGCCGGTGCCGGAGGTGCCCGACGTACCGGAAGTGCCCGAGGTACCCGACGTACCCGAGGTACCCGACGTACCTGACGTACCCGAGGTGCCAGAAGTACCCGACGTGCCGGAAGTGCCCGAGGTACCGGAAGTGCCCGACGTTCCGGAGGTGCCTGACGTACCGGAAGTACCCGACGTACCGGAAGTACCCGAGGTGCCGGACGTACCCGACGTACCGGACGTACCCGACGTCCCGGAAGTCGTACCCGACGTGCCGGAAGATCCCGAGGTACCAGAAGAACCCGATGTACCGGAAGAACCCGACGTCCCCGAAGTCCCCGAGCTGCCGCCCGTCCCTGACGTGCTCGGCTTGATCGTCGGCGGCGTCGTCGGTCCATCGACCGAGCCGCAGCCATAGAGTGCGAGCAGCGACGAGACGGCCATCGTTACCGTCGTCTTCTTGAAGAGTTTGTGCATGTTGGCCTCGACATTGGAAGTGTGTCCAAGCCTCCTCTGCAAATTCCGCGCCACGACAGCATTCCCGAAACGGTGGCGCGCTTTATTGCAGGAATCGGGAATATACGCGCGATTTAAACGGAGTTCCGGCGCTTTCGCGCGACGGGCACGCAGGGTGCGCCGGCGTGGCGGTTGCGATGTTCCCGAAAGCCGCCGTAACGCGCGGCGCGATGTTACGTAGCGTTCGATATCGCGTGACGCGGGCGGCCGCGAACCGAGGGCCACATCTTTGACGAAACTGGCCGGCCCGATGAACATGGCGCGACATCCCCGGCTGCCGACGATGCCGCCGCGGCCACGACTCCACACAGGACACGGACATGAGCGAACAGGACAGGGAATACGGCAAGGCGCGACGCATCGACGTGATGGGCGAAGCGTTCGTCGAGCGCGCGATGCGCGACCTCGACGGTTTTTCGCGCCCGCTGCAGAACTGGCTGAACGAGCACGCGTGGGGCAGCACGTGGCAGCGGGGCGGGATCGACCTGAAGACGCGCAGCCTGTGCACGTGCGCGATGCTGGCGGCGCTTGGCCGCAGCACTGAATTGAAGGGTCACATTCGCGGCGCGCTCAACAACGGCGCGAGCCTCGTCGAGATCCGCGAGGTGTTGCTGCACAGCGCGCTGTACGCGGGCGCGCCGGCTGCGGTCGAGGCGTTCCGCAGCGCACGGGAGGTGATCTCGGATCTAGGGCTGTCGGTGCCCGACGACGAAGCCTGATTCCGCCGCAGCACCGGCGGCACGCCACGGAATCAGGCCCGGTTACGCGGTCGCGGCTTACGCGATGCGTGCCGCCGGTGCGGCCACCTCGACCGGCGCGGCAGCGACTTCGAGCAGCCAGTCGGCCGTCGCTTCCGGAATCGTGACCGGCAGCATGTGCCCGCCCTCGACGACCTTCAGCCGCACGCGCGCCGACTTTTTCGCGAGCGCTTCGCCGTGCTCGCGCCAGTTCAGGATCGGATCGGCGCGGCCGTACAGCACGTCGACCGGCAGCGCGAGGTCCGGGTAGCGGCGCTCCATCGCGGGCAAGTCGACCGGTGCCGACAGCAGGTCGGTCGCGGTCGCGTAGAACACGTGCGGGCGCATCCCGAGCAGTCCACCGCCCTTGACCGGGAAGTCGCGCGGCACGTCTTCCGGCGCGAACACCTGGCGCACGGCCTTGCGGCCGGTCAGGATCGTCAGAGGAATCGCGAAGGTCCACGACACGAAGCGGCGCACCAGCGGCGAAGGCAGCATCAGCGGCTTGAACGGCGCCGGCGGCTCGCTCTGCTCGTGCGACAGCGGCGCGATCAGCGCGAGCCGGCTCACGCGGTCCGTATGGTTGAGGCCGACCGCGAGCGCGATCGCGCCACCGAGCGAGTGGCCGACCAGCACCGGCTTGTCGAGCTGCAGCGCGTCGATGAACGCGGCGACCGTGCGGGCCTGCGCGAACACGTTCGCCTGCGAGCCCGCGCCGCGGAGCGAGCGGCCGGCGCCCGGCCGGTCGATGAGGATCACGCGATGCTGCTGCGCGAGCCGCGCGAGCGGCAGGTACGCGAAGTTGCGCAGTTGCCCCGCGAGCCCGTGGACGAACACGATCGGCGGGCCGTTGCCGTATTCGACGTAGTGGATGCGGTCGCCGCCGATGTCGACGAAGCGGCCTTCGGGCGGAAACGCGCGCGTCACGCGGCGGGCCACGTAACCGGTAAACAGCGCGAGCGCGGCGAGCACCGCGACGACGCCGAGCAGCACGTTCTGGATCAGATGGAGCGTATGGGTCATGTCGGCCTCAGCGGGTTTCGAGTGCGGGTTCGGCAACCGGCGTCGTGGCGGCCGGGCCGGCTTTCGCGCGGCGTTCGAACTGCATTGCCGAATCGGCGAGTCCGCTGAACTTCAGCGATGCGAGATCGAGTACGTAGTTCTGGTGGAACTTCCACGGCTTGCTATGCCCCTGCTTCGGCAGGATGCCGGCCGCGCGCTGGATGTAGCCCGAGCTCAGGTTGACGGCCGGCACGTTGCCGGGATCGCCGGTGCCGAGCCGCGGCACGCAGGTGTCGTAGCCGTTCGCGCGCATGTGGTTGAGGAGCCGGCACACGTAGCGCGCGATCAGCTCGGCCTTCAGCGTCCACGACGCATTCGTGTAGCCGAACGACGACGCGAGGTTCGGTACGTCGCTGTACATCATCCCCTTGTACGACACGGTGTCCGGCAGGTCGACCGCGCGGCCGTCGACGGTGACGCGTGCGCCGCCGAGCATCTTCACCTTCAGCCCGGTCGCGGTGACGATCACGTCCGCGTCGAGCTGCTGGCCGCTCTTCAGCTTGAGGCCGGTCGGCGTGAAGCGGTCGATCTCGTCGGTGACGATCGACGCGCGGCCCGATCGGATCGACTTGAACAGGTCGCCGTTCGGCACCAGGCACACGCGCTGGTCCCACGGCATGTAGCGCGGCGTCAGGTGCTTCGCGACGTCGAAGCCGGGGCCGACCTGTTTGCTGGCCGCGCGGATGATGAACTTTTTCGTCTGGTCGGGCTTGCGGCGCGACACGTTGTACAGGTACATCGTCAGCAGCACGTTCTTCACGCGCACGAGCCGGTGCGCGAGCCGCGACGGCAGCACGCGGCGCAACGCGTTCGCGATATTGTCGCGGGCGGGCAGCGACACGATGTAGGTCGGCGAGCGCTGCAGCATCGTCACGTGCTGCGCATCGGCCGCCATCGACGGCACGAGCGTGACGGCCGTCGCGCCGCTGCCGATCACGACCACGCGCCGGTTCGCGTACGACAGGTCCTTCGGCCAGTGCTGCGGATGCACGAGCTTGCCTTCGAACGTGTCCATCCCCGCCCAGTCGGGCAGGTAGCCGGCGTCATAGTCGTAGTAGCCACTGCACATGAACAGGAAGCGGCAGGTGTACACGAGCGTGTCGGTCGCGCCGTCACGCGTGCGCTCGATGCGCACCGTCCAGCGTGCGCGGTTCGAATCCCAGTCGGCCGCGACCACCTTCTGGCCGTAGCGAATCGTCTTGTCGATGCCGTATGCGCGTGCGGTGTCGCGGATGTAGTCGAGGATCGTCTGGCCGTCCGAGATCGCCTTGTCGCTGTGCCACGGCCGGAAGCTGTAGCCGAGCGTGAACATGTCGGAATCCGAACGGACGCCCGGATAGCGGAACAGGTCCCAGGTGCCGCCGATCGCGTCGCGCGCCTCGACGATCGCCACGCTGGCATACGGGCAGCGCTGCTTCAGGTGATAGGCCGCGCCGATGCCGGACAGGCCGGCGCCGACGATCAGCACGTCGAGGTCGTAACTGTCGCCACGGGCGTCGGGAGCGGGCGGCGCGGCGCGCCGGTCGGTCGTCGTCGAGGTCATGCGAGGTCCTTGGTCGGCGTGGTCGGGAGCGCGGCCGGGGTATCGGCGCGTTCAAGGTTGCGGGCACGGGCGCGGCGTACGTGGCGCAGCATCAGCCACTGGTAGCCGGCGCCGAGCAGGCGCGCGATCCGGTCAAGCCGACGCGCGTCGGCGCCGACGAGCACGCGGCGCGCATTGCGCTCGACCCCCGCGAGGATCTGCCGCGCGGCGTCGTCGGCCGTCGTCGCGTTGATCAGGCGGTTGGCCTGGCGACGATGAGTCGCTTCGTCCTGGCCGGTGAGCGCATGGATGCTGGTATCGACGCGGCCTGCGTCGACGATGTTCGTCGCGACGCCGCCCGGATGCACGCAGGTCGCGCTCACCGGCGCGCCGTCGAGTTCGAGCTCCATCCGCAGCGCCTCGGTAAAGCCGCGCACCGCGAACTTGGTCGCGTTGTACGCGCTTTGGGTGGGCATTGCGACGAGGCCGAACAGGCTCGACGTGTTGACGATGTGCCCGTCGCCCGATGCGCGCAGATGCGGCAGGAATGCCTGGGTGCCGTGCACGACGCCCCAGAAGTTGATGCCGACGATCCACTCGAGATCGGCGATGCGCGCGGTCTCGGCGCTGGCGGCCAGCGACACGCCCGCGTTGTTGAAGACCAGGTTGACCTTGCCGTGCTCGGCGCGCACGAAATCGGCCCACGCGAACACCGCATCGCGGTCGGACACGTCGAGCCGCCGCGTGCTCACGCGCACGCCGTGCTGCGCGCAGGCGGCCGCCGTGCCGGCGAGCCCGACGTCGTTGACGTCGCTCAGTGCGACCTCGCAGCCGCGCCGCGCGAGCTCGACCGCGAGGCTGCGGCCCATGCCCGAACCGGCGCCCGTGATCGCGGCGACCTTGCCGGAAAACCCGTTCATCCGTTGCTCCTCCCGTTCCGCTTGCACTGCGCCGGTGGCGCGTCTAATGTGGTGTTGTTCGTCACCACTTTAGTTTTCGGGTGTCCTGATGTCAAATAGCGGAATGGAGAAAGCACTCGAAACGGAAAAAAGGGGCCGGTCGTATGGCGGCGTGGCGCCCGAGGTGCGGGCCGCGGAGCGGCGCGATGCACTGATCCGCGCGGCGACGCGCGTGTTCGGCACGGTCGGATTCCGCAAGGCGACCGTGCGGTCGATCTGCCAGGAAGCGAAGCTGAACGATCGCTATTTTTATGCGGCGTTCGAGAGCACCGAGGATTTGCTGCGCTGCACCTACCTGCATCATGCGCAGCAGCTGCACGAAGCGGTCGCGCGGGCGGTGGCCGAGCGCGGCGGCGATCTGCGCGACAGCGTCGATGCGGGGCTCGCCGCGTTCTTCGCGTTCCTGCGCGACCCGTGCGCGGCGCGCGTGCTGCTGCTCGAGGTGATGGGCGTGAGCGCGGACACCGACATGACCTACCAGCGCATGCTGATCGACTTCGGCAAGCTGATCATGGCGATCGGCGCGCCGCGCGAAGCGGCGACGCCCGCGGAGCGCACCGAGCAGCGGCTGATCGGGCTCGCGCTCGTCGGCGCGATGACGAACGTCGGCGCGGCGTGGCTGCTCACCGAATATCGCGATCCGGAGGCGCAGATGGTCGCGAGTTGCAGGAAGGTGCTGTTGGGGACGCTGCGGGAGGCGGGGTAGATTCGCGGGAACGGGGCCGGTTGCCCGCGATCACGCATGCCGATAATCGATAACAAGGAACCTATGCAAGCACGAAACCGATGGTTGCGCCGCATGACGTCGGCAGGGATGGCTGTTTCTGTCCTGGGGCTGACGGGCTGCGGCTGCTGGCCGTTCAGCGAGTCCACGACTTACGAAACCGTGTGGAAATCGCAGACTTTCGCGGCGAAATTCAAGAACCGGGACCAGGAAGGGGATCGATGCCGCGATGCGATCTACACGCGACACCTCAAGGACGCCATTGCGGCGTGCAAGAACGGGGAATATGAAAAGATCCGCAACGTCATTACCGGTGAGCCCGTGAAGCTCAGCCTGGCCAAGGCGACTTGCGAAGAGGTGCAGGACGAACTGGATCATGGCCTGCCTACCGGGTTTGACCAGCGGATCTTCAATCTGAAGCCGCTGCCCGACGAGTACGAAGCGTGCATGGCCGACAGCGGATTCAAGCGCGAACAGGTCGAGAAGAAGGCGTGCTACGTCAAGTTCATGTGACAGGCTTGCTGTCTGGCGAGACTGGCGTCGGACCATGGCAGCGGCGAAGCGGAACTTGCCGTCATGGATGTCGGATCATGCGACGCGCATGAAGAGATTCGTCCTCGGCCCGCCGCGCCGCCTTCTTTCGCTAAGCAGGGCGTGAACGCTTCGCCATGGGCGCCCCCGCCGTCTCCCCGATCCTCGCCTTCATCGCCTCGACGAACGCCCGCACTTTCGGCGAAGGCAGCCGCGTCGACGGATACACCGCGTGAATCCCGGCCGGTGCCGAGCGCCACGCGGGCAGCAGCCGCACGAGCCGGCCGGCCGCGACGTCGTCGGCGGTCGAGAAATCCGTCAGCAGCCCGAAGCCGCCGCCCGCCAGCACGATCGCGCGGCACGCGGTGGCGGTGTTCGACACGACCTGCGCGACACAGCGCACGGAAGCGGTGCCGCCGTTCACGTCTTCGAGTTCGACCGTTTGCGGGCGCGGCAGCGTCGACAGCATCACGAACGGCAGCGCGGCGAGCGCATCCGGATCTTGCGGCCGCCCGTGGCGCGCGACGAACGCGGGGCTGGCGACCAGCCATTTCTCGTACGTGCCGAGCTGCACCGCCCGATAGTTCGAATCGGCGAGGCGGCCGATGCGGATCGCGACGTCGAGGTTGTCCGCGACGAGATCGACCACGCGGTCGTTCGCGACGAGTTCGACGTCGAGCCCCGGATGCCGGTCGCGCAGCGCGACGACGGCAGGCGCGACGACCAGCGCGCCATAGTCGATCGGCACGCTCACGCGCAGCGTGCCGCGCAGCGGCCCCGCGTCGGACGACACCGCGTCGAGCGCGCTTTCGGCGGCGCGCACGATGTCGCGGCACGCGTCGTAGAACGCCCGCCCCGCGTCGGTCACGCTCAGCCGCCGCGTCGTGCGCACCAGCAGGTTCGCCCCGATCTCGGATTCGAGGCGCTGCATGTGCGTGCTGACGACCGTCTTCGCCAGGCCGAGCCGCTCGGCCGCGGCTGTCAGCGAGCCGGCGTCGACCACCGCGACGAAGATCGCCAGGCGGTTCAGGTTCACGTCGCGCAGATCGGCCATCGTCGATTGTCCTATGAAAGCGGATAATGTTTCCTCGATTATCCGTCTTCTGGTGACGAACGGCGAGCGCTACGCTGCGGTTGTTCGTCGCCGATCCCCGGCGGCGCGAGATTCCGGAGTGTTTCCATGTCTGCCGCCAGCAAGCCTGCTTCGCCGATTCGTGTCTATTCGTTCCTGCTCTCGGGGCACGCCCATCGCGTCCGGTTGTTCCTGTCGCTGCTCGGCCTGCCGTCCGAGACCGTCGACGTCGATCTCGCCGCCGGCGCGCAGCGCGAACCGGCATTCCTCGCGCTCAATCCGCTCGGGCAGGTGCCCGTGATCGACGATGGCGGCACGGTGATCGCCGATTCGAACGCGATCCTCGTGTACCTCGCGAAGCGCTATGGCGACGCGCACTGGCTGCCCGACGACCCGGCCGGCGCGGCCGTCGTGCAGCGCTGGCTGTCGTATGCGGCCGGGCCGATCGCATCGGGGCCGGCCGCCGCGCGGCTCGTGACCGTGTTCGGCGCGAAACTCGACCAGGAGGCCGCCAAGCGCACGGCCGCGAAGGTGCTCGACGTGATCGACCAAGAGCTGGCCGGCAAGCCGTTTGCCGCCGGCGCACAGCCGACGATCGCGGATATCGCCGCGTATTCGTATATCGCACACGCGCCGGAGGGTGGCGTGTCGCTCGAGCCGTATCCGCACGTGCGTGCGTGGCTGGCGCGCATCGAGGCGCTGCCGGGCTTCGTCGCGATGCCGACGACGCGCGCGGGCCTGCTCGCCGCGTAACGCACACCGAAACCGGGCCTGCTCAGGGAGAACGCGATGAACACCCCGACCGCCGTCGTACCGGGCTGGGAACTCGACACTGCGCCGTTTCACGCGGGCGAACTCGCCGTGCAGCAGCGCGCGGGCGTGACGGAGGCTGCGGGTTCGGCCGGCCGACGCGGGATCCGGCGCTTCATGCCGGACCAGCACCGGACGTTTTTCGCGCAACTGCCGTTCTTCGTGCTCGGTGGCGTCGATGCGCACGGCCAGCCGTGGGCGACGCTGCGGGCCGGCGCGCCGGGGTTCGTGACGTCGCCCGACGCGCGCACGCTGCGCATCGCGGCG
>NZ_JAAGPE010000337.1:0-240 GCF_017104605.1 Burkholderia sp. Ac-20384
TGTAATAATGGTAAATTGAGTACAGGCATAGTTAGGTTGTCAACGAAGCACGAGACAGTAGCATGTGAAAGAGCGAGCTGGTTGTGTGTATATTGGTAGAGGATAGGTAGTCAGTGTCTATCAGCTAAATGCACGTGTCGACGTAGCACACAAGGGTTGTGTATGACTATGATGATTTTGTCTGCAGGCAGCCTGTGCATCATTGTTGCAAATATGTTTGTTTTTTTTTTTTTTTTTCAC
>NZ_JAAGPE010000338.1:0-8778 GCF_017104605.1 Burkholderia sp. Ac-20384
TGTACGCGTGCGGCCGAGCCGGCGCGGGCCGGGCGCAATGCGCAACGTCGCGGGCAGCGGGCGGAAGCGGTCATGCACGAAAGCGTGCAGGTCGAAGCGGACGACGCGGAAGTGGCCGAGGTTGCCGAGGTGCCCGAGGCGGCACCGATGATGTCGCCGGCGGAAACGGCCGAAGTGGCCGACGCGGCCGACGCGCATGGCGAAGTGAAGGATGGCCGCAAGCGCGCACGCAAGACCGCGGCGAAGAAGGCAGGGGCGAAGAAGGGCGCCGCCGCGAAGAGCGCAGGCCGTCAGGCAGCCGGGAAGCCTGACGCCGCCGGGCATGGCGCGCCGAAGCACGGTGGCGACAAGCACACGCACGGCAAGCATGCCGACGACGCGCATCGCGACGCGGAGCAGGGCGACGAGCGGCACGTCACGGCGACGCACGCCGGGCCGGCGGCAGGCGATGGCGGTGCCGAGCGTGCCGCCGCCCAGCCGTCGCACGACGCGGCGCCGGCTGAAGCAAATGCCGAAGCGGTTGCGGAAACGCCGGCCGCTGCCAAGCCGAAGAAGCCGGCCCGCAAGGCCGCACCGCGCGCGCGTCGTCCGCGCAAGGCGGCGGACGCTGCCGAGTAACGTCGGTCGGCTGGATGCCGTTTCGAGCGGGGCGGCATCCGCGCCACGATACCGGCCGGTGCAACGCCGGCCCGTCGAACTAGCCGTTCAGCACATAAGGCTGCGTCATCACTTCGAGGAAGTGGCCGTCCGGATCGTCGAAGTACACGCCGCGGCCGCCGTTGTGGCGGTAGATGTCATCGGGTTGCCGCTTCGCCGGATCGGCCCAGTGCGGCAGCCCGCGCTCGCGAATGCGCGCGAGCACGCGATCGAAGCCTGCTTCGTCGAGCAGGAATGCGTAATGCTGCGACGCGATCTCTCCCGACTGTTCATAAAAATCGAGTGACACGCCGTTCCCGAGCGGGACGACCAGCATCGCGCCGAACGGCGTCGGCGGCGGCAATTCCAGCAACTCGGTGAGGAAGCGGCTCGACGCGCGTTTGTCGCGGCACCAGACGATCGTGTGGTTGAGCTGGACGTTCATGGTGTGTCCCCGTGAAGGGCGCAGCGGTGGGCATGGACTCACGATAGCCGATCGTCGCCGCTGTTCAAGCGCGAAAAAACGGCCGCCCGAGGGCGGCCGCTTTCATCACTCCCCGGCGACGGCCGGCCCGCCGGTATTCCCGCGGCGGTTGCGGCGTTTCTCGCCCCACACACGGAAGCGGTCCATATACAGGTAGACGACCGGCGTCGTATAGAGCGTCAGCACCTGCGACACGATCAGGCCGCCGGCGATCGCGATCCCGAGCGGCGCACGCAGCTCGGCGCCGTCGCCGTTGCCGAACGCGAGCGGCAGCGCACCGAGCAGCGCGGCCATCGTCGTCATCATGATCGGGCGGAAGCGCAACAGGCACGCCTCGTGGATCGCGTCGAACGACGATTTCTGGTTGTTGCGTGTCTGGTCGATCGCGAAGTCGACCATCATGATCGCGTTCTTCTTCACGATACCGATCAGCAGGATCACGCCGATCAAGGCGATGATGCTGAACTCGGTCTTGAACAGCAGCAGCGCGAGCAGCGCGCCGACGCCGGCCGACGGCAGCGTCGACAGGATCGTGATCGGGTGGATGTAGCTCTCGTACAGGATCCCGAGCACGATGTAGACGGCCAGCAGCGCCGCGAGGATCAGGATCGGCTGGTCGTTCATCGACTGCTGGAACGCCTGCGCGGTGCCCTGGAAGCTGCCGACGATCGTCGGCGGGACGCCGACCTGCGCCATCGTCTGGTAGATCACCTGCGTCGCCTGCGACAGCGACACGCCGGGCGGCAGGTTGAACGAGATCGTCGTCGCGACGAACAGCCCCTGGTGGTTGACCGACAGCGGCGTCGTGCTCGGCCCGAACGTCGCGATCGCCGACAGCGGGATCATCGTCGACTTCGACGTCGACACCGACGCACCCGACGACGCGCTCGACTTGCCGCTCGCCGCGATCGAGTTGAGCGCCTGGTTGCGCGCGGAGTCGGACGCGATCGCCGCGGCGCTCTGCGTGGCCGTGCCGGCGCTCGACGTGCCGGCGGAGGTCGCAACGTAGGTGCCGGCGGCCGCGTTGGTGGTCTGCGAGCCGTTCGCGCTGCCGCCCGACGTGCTGACCCACACCTGGTTCAGCATCTCGGGGCTCTGCCAGTACTTCGGCGCGACTTCCATCACCACGTGGTACTGGTTCAGCGGGTTGTAGATCGTCGAGACCTGGCGCTGGCCGAACGCGTCATACAGCGTGTTGTCGATTTGCGCGGGCTTGATGCCGAACCGCGCGGCCGTCGCACGGTCGATCGTCACCATCGCCTCGAGGCCGCCTTGCTGCTGGTCCGAGTTCACGTCGGTCAGCTCGGGGCGCTTCTGCAGCGCCTCGGTCAGGATCGGCCCCCACTTGTACAGGTCGGCGCTCGAATCGCCGAGCAGCGTGAACTGGTACTGCGCGTTGCTCTGCCGGCCGCCGACGCGGATGTCCTGCGCCGCCTGCAGGAACGTGCGCGCGCCGGCGACGTCCGCCAGCGGCGGGCGCAGCTGCTGGATCACCTGGTCGGCCGACAGCTTGCGCTCGGTGCGATCCTTCAACGTGACGAACATGAAGCCCGAGTTGGTCTGCGTGCCGCCGGTGAAGCCCGCGACGCTTTTCACGTTCGGGTTGCTCTGCACGATCCGCATCATCTCGGAGAACTTCAGCTTCATCGCCTGGAACGACGTCGACTGGTCGGCCTGGATGCCGCCGATCATCAGCCCGGTGTCCTGCTGCGGGAAGAAGCCCTTCGGCACGACGATGTACAGGTAGACGTTCAGCCCGATCGTCGCGAACAGCGTCAGCAGGATCAGCAGCGGCCGGCGCAGCGCCCACGACAGCGAGCGCTCGTAGCCGCGCTGCATGCGGCTGAAACAGTGTTCCAGGAAGCGCCCGAAGCGACCTTCGCTTTGCGGGTCGTGCGACTCGGGCAGCAGGCGCGCGCACATCATCGGCGTGACCGTGAGCGACACC
Source organism: Burkholderia sp. Ac-20384 (assembly GCF_017104605.1). Taxonomy (NCBI): domain Bacteria; kingdom Pseudomonadati; phylum Pseudomonadota; class Betaproteobacteria; order Burkholderiales; family Burkholderiaceae; genus Burkholderia; species Burkholderia sp. Ac-20384. Next base: position 3,069 of record NZ_JAAGPE010000338.1, read on the forward strand.
GCGAGCGACACGGCGATCGCGAGCGACAGCGTCAGCGCGAACTCGCGGAACAGCCGCCCGACGATGCCGCCCATCAGCAGGATCGGCAGGAACACCGCGACGAGCGAAATGCTCATCGACAGCACCGTGAAGCCGACCTCGCGCGCGCCGTCGAACGCGGCCTGCATGCGCGACTTGCCGTTCTCGATATGCCGCGAGATGTTCTCGAGCACGACGATCGCATCGTCGACGACGAAGCCGGTCGCGACGATCAGCGCCATCAGCGACAGGTTGTCGATCGAGAAGCCGAGCAGGTACATCGCGCCGAACGTGCCGATGATCGAGATCGGCACCGCGACGCTCGGGATCAGCGTCGCGCGCCAGTTGCGCAGGAACAGGAACACGACCATCACGACGAGGCTGACCGCGATCAGCAGCGTGTGCTCGGTGTCCTTCAGCGAAGCGCGGATGGTGGTCGAACGGTCGAGTACGGGCGTGACCGTGATGTCGGCCGGCAGCGACGCGGTGAGCTGCGGCAGCGCCGCGCGCACGCGATCGATCGTGTCGATGATGTTCGCGCCGGGCGAGCGGTAGAGAATCACGAGCACTGCTCGCTTGCCGTTCGACAGGCCGAGGTTGCGGAGATCCTCGACCGAATCGACGACGTCGGACAGGTCGGACAGCCGCACGGCCGCGCCGTTGCGGTACGCGACGACGAGGTCGCGGTATTGCGACGCCTCGGATGCCTGGTCGTTCGTATAGAGCTGGTAGCGCTGCGGGCCGAACTCGATCGCACCCTTCGGCGCATTGGCGTTCGCGGACGCGAGCGCCGCGCGCACGTCCTCGAGGCCGATCCCGTAGTGGAACAGCGCCTGTGGCTCGAGTTCGACCCGCACGGCCGGGTTCGCGGAGCCGCTGACCGACACCTGGCCGATCCCGTCGATCTGCGACAGCGACTGCTGCAGCACCGTCGACGCGGCGTCGTACAACTTCGCGGGCGACGAAGTCTCCGACGTCAGCGACACGATCATGATCGGCGAGTCGGCCGGGTTGACCTTGCGGTAGGTCGGGTTGCTCTTCAGCGCGGCGGGCAGGTCGGCGCGTGCCGCGTTGATCGCGGCCTGCACGTCGCGCGCAGCGCCGTCGATGTCGCGGTTCAGGCCGAACTGCAGCGTGATCCGCGCATTGCCGACCGTACTCATCGACGTCATTTCGGAGACGTCGGCAATCGAGCCGAGGTGCCGTTCGAGCGGGCTCGTCACGCTGGTCGCAACGGTCTCGGGGCTCGCGCCGGGCAGCGACGCCTGCACCGAGATGGTCGGGAAGTCGACCTGCGGCAGCGGCGACACCGGCAGCTTGACGAACGCGAACAGGCCCGCGAGCGCGACGCCGATCGCGAGCAGCGTCGTCGCGACGGGGCGGGTGATGAAGGGGCGCGACAGGTTCATCGCTTACGCGTCCGTGCGCGGGCCGGCTTGCGGGCCGTGGCGTTCGAACCAGCCGCGCACGCGGCGCGCGAGCGAATCGAAGCCGAGATAGATCACGGGCGTCGTGAACAGCGTCAGCACCTGCGACACGATCAGGCCGCCGGCGATCGCGATCCCGAGCGGCTGGCGCAGCTCGGAGCCCGCGCCGGAGCCGACGATCAGCGGCACCGCGCCGAGCAGCGCGGCGAGCGTCGTCATCAGGATCGGCCGGAAGCGCAGCAGGCACGCCTGGTAGATCGCTTCGCGCGGCGGCTTGCCTTCGACGCGCTCGGCTTCGAGCGCGAAGTCGATCATCATGATCGCGTTCTTCTTCACGATACCGATCAGCAGCACGATGCCGATGATCCCGATGATGTCGAGGTCGTGCCCGGTGATCATCAGCGCGAGCAGCGCGCCGACGCCGGCCGACGGCAGCGTCGACAGGATCGTGATCGGGTGGATGTAGCTCTCGTACAGCACGCCGAGCACGATGTACATCGTGACGACCGCCGCGAGGATCAGGAACAGCTGGTTCGACAGCGAGGCCTGGAACGCGAGCGCCGCGCCCTGGAAGCGCGTCTGGAACGACGCGGGCAGCCCGATGTCCTTCTCGGCGGCGTCGATCGCCTTGACCGCCTCGCCGAGCGAGGCGCCCGCCGCGAGGTTGAACGAGATGGTGGTCGACGGGAACTGAGACAGGTGCGCGACCAGCAACGGCGACGGCCGCTCGTGGAACGACGCGATCGACGACAGCGGCACCTGGCCGCCGCCCGCCGACGGCAGGTAGATGTCGTTCAGCGATTGCGCGTAGTGCTGCTCCTTCGGCTCGGACTCGAGAATCACGCGGTACTGGTTCGACTGCGTGAAGATCGTCGACACGATGCGCTGGCCGAACGCGTCGTACAGCGCGTTGTCGACGGTCGCCGGCGTGATGCCGAAGCGCGCGGCGCTCGCGCGGTCGATCTCGATGTAGACCGACTGGCCGTTGCTCTGGAGATCGGTCGCGACGTCGGCGAGCGACGGCTCCTGCTGCAGCCGCGCGACGAGCTTCGGCACCCAGGTCGCGAATTCTTCCGAATTCGGGCTCGTCAGCATGAACTGGTACTGCGTCGGGCTGACGGTCGAGTCGATCGTCAGATCCTGCACCGACTGCATGAACAGCGAGATGCCGGTGATGTTCGCGACGCGGTGCTGCAGGTCGCGGATGATCTGCGCGGCCGTCTCGGAACGATCGTCGCGCGCCTTCAGGTTGATCAGCATCCGGCCGCTGTTCAGCGTGATGTTGCTGCCGTCGACGCCGATGAACGACGTCAGGCTCTCGACGTTCGGATCCTTCAGGATCTCGGCCGCGAGCGCCTGCTGGCGCTCGGCCATCGCGCCGTACGAGATCGACTGCGGCGCCTGCGTGATCGCCTGGATCACACCGGTGTCCTGCGCGGGGAAGAAGCCCTTCGGCACGTAGACGTACAGCAGGCCCGTCAGCGCGAGCGTCAGCAGCGCGACCACGAGCGTCGAGCGCTGGCGGTTCAGCACCCATTCGAGCGCGACCGCGTAGCGCGCGATCACCCAGTCGATCGCCTGGTGCACGCGCGCCTCGAAGCGATGGCTCTCGGGCGGCGGCGAATGGCGCAGCAGCTTCGCGCACATCATCGGCACGAGCGTGAGCGACACGATCGCCGAGATCACGATCGTCACCGCGAGCGTGATCGCGAATTCGTGGAACAGGCGCCCGACCACGTCGCCCATGAACAGCAGCGGGATCAGCACCGCGATCAGCGACACCGTCAGCGAGATGATCGTGAAGCCGATCTGCTTCGAACCCTTCAGCGCGGCCTCGAGCCCCGTTTCGCCTTCCTCGACGTAGCGCGCGATGTTCTCGATCATCACGATTGCGTCGTCGACGACGAAGCCGGTCGCGATGGTGAGCGCCATCAGTGACAGGTTGTTCAGCGAGAAGCCGGCCATGTACATCACCGCGAGCGTGCCGATCAGCGACAGCGGCACCGACAGGCTCGGGATGATCGTCGCGTAGATGTTCGCGAGGAACAGGTACATCACGAGCACGACCAGCCCGACCGCGAGCAGCAGCTCGAACTGCACGTCGCGCACGGCGGCGCGGATCATCGTCGTGCGGTCGGTGACGATCTGCACGTCGAGCGCGCCCGGCAGCGTTTCCTGCAGCTTCGGCAACTGCGCCTTGATCGCGTCGACCGTCTGGATCACGTTCGCGCCCGGCTGGCGCTGCACGTTCAGGATGATCGCGGGCTCCTTGTCCACCCATGCGCCGAGCTTGGTGTTTTCCGAGCCGGCGACGACCGTCGCGACGTCGGTGAGCATCACCGGGCGGCCGTTCTTGTATGCGACGACCGCGCTGTTGTATTGATCGGCGCTCGTGAGCTGGTCGTTCGCGTTGATCGTGTACGCGCGCGTCGGGCCGTCGAAGTTGCCCTTCGGCGTGTTGACGTTCAGGTTCGAGATCGTCGTGCGCAGGTCGTCGAGGTTCATCCCGTACTGCGCGAGCGCGGTCGGGTTCGCCTGGATGCGCACGGCCGGGCGGTTGCCGCCCGACAGGCTGACGAGGCCGACGCCCGCGACCTGCGAGATCTTCATCGCGAGGCGCGTGTCGGCGAGATCCTGCACCTGCGTGAGCGGCAGTGTTTTCGACGTGACGGCGAGCGTCAGCACCGGCGCGTCGGCCGGGTTGACCTTCGCGTAGATCGGCGGAGCAGGGAGGTCGGACGGCAGCAGGTTGCCGGCCGCGTTGATCGCGGCCTGCACTTCCTGTTCGGCGATGTCGAGCGGCAGGTCGAGAGAGAACTGCAGCGTGATCACGGACGAGCCGGCCGAGCTTTGCGACGACATCTGGTTCAGCGACGGCATCTGCCCGAACTGCCGTTCGAGCGGTGCGGTGACCGACGAGGTCATCACCTCCGGGCTCGCGCCCGGGTAGAAGGTCTGGACCTGGATCGTCGGATAGTCGACTTCCGGCAGCGCGGCGAGCGGCAGGAAGCGCAGCGCGACGAGACCGGCCAGCATGATCGCCGCCATCAGGAGGGCGGTGCCGACCGGCCGGAGAATGAATAGGCGGGATGGATTCATCGAGCGGCCCGCGCGTTACTGGGCCGCGGAGGCCGCTGCCTGCGACGCGCCGTGCTTGTGTCCGCCGCGATGGCCGCCGGCGCCCGATGCCCCCGACGCCGCAGCGGCGCCGTGTGCGCCCGACGCGCCTTTCGGCTTGTCGGCCGGGATCGAGATCTTCGCGCCTTCGCGCAGGCGGTCGGAGCCGTCGGTCACCACGCGCTCGCCGAGCGACACGCCGCTGACGATGCTCGTGCGTTCGCCGTCGACCGGGCCGATCGTGACCTTGCGCACCGTCACCGTGTTGTCGGGTTTCACGACGTAGACGAACTGGCCGATCGAGCCGGTCAGCACGGCCGCCGTCGGCACGATCGTCGCGTTGCGCAGTACGTCGACGAGCAGGCGCGTGTTCACGAACTGATTCGGGAACAGCATGCCTTCCTTGTTATCGAAGTTCGCGCGCAGCTTGACCGTGCCCGTGCTCGTGTCGATCTGGTTGTCGAGCGTCGCGAGCGAGCCGGTTTCGAGCGGCACCGTGTTGTTGCGGTTGTATGCGGTGACCGACAGTTTCTGGCCCGCGTTCACCTGCTTGAGGATTTGCGGCAGGTTGTCTTCCGACGTGGTGAAGATCACGCTCATCGGCTGCAGCTGCGTGATCACGACGAGGCCGTTGGTATCGCCCGGCGTCACGTAGTTGCCGGGGTCGACCTGGCGCAGGCCGACGCGGCCCGACACCGGCGCGGTGATGCGCGCATACGTGAGGTTCAGCTTCGCGGAATCGATCGCGGCCTGGTCGGTCTTCACCGCGCCTTCGTATTGCTTGACGAGCGACGCTTGGGTATCGACGGTCTGCGACGCGATCGAATCCTGCGACAGCAGCGTCTGGTAGCGCTTCAGGTCGAGGCGGGCCGTCGCGAGCAGTGCCGAGTCGCGCGCGTGCGTGCCTTCGGCGTTCTCGAGCGACACCTGGTACGGGCGCGGGTCGATCTGCGCGAGCACATCGCCCTTCTTGACGATCTGGCCTTCCTGGAACGCTACCGACTGCAGGTAGCCAGACAGCTGCGTCTTGACCGTCACGTTCGCGAGCGGCGTGACGGTGCCGAGCGCGGACAGCACGATCGGCATTTCGCCCTGCGTCGCGGTCGCGACCTGAACGGGCTGCGGAATGTTCGCCATCGCGGCGGGGC
>NZ_JAAGPE010000339.1:0-9043 GCF_017104605.1 Burkholderia sp. Ac-20384
CGCCTGCTCGCACCAGTCGGCCCACAGCGCGAGGCGCTTGCCTTCATGCAGCACATGCAGCGACGGCAACCGGCCGAGCAGCACATCGAGCGCATCGCCGCGATAACGCGGCGCGCCGACAAGCGCAGGCAGCTCCATCATCAGCAACTCCGACGCCCCCCCGGCGCGCGCCCCGCGGCGCGCCGCCCGCGGCGCCGCCGCGACGCACGCGCCGCCGCCGCATTGCGCAGGTTTGCCGACAGCCTTGCAATCTCGGCGTAAACTAGCGGATTACGCCGCCCGCAATCTTCAGAAGAATTCCAATGAAGCCCGAAGCCCGCAAGCACCTCCGAGCCAACCTGCTGATGCTCGCCGCCGCCGCAATCTGGGGCTCGGCTTTCGTCGCCCAACGCCTGAGCCTCGACGTGATCGGGCCGTTCCTGTTTACCGGGCTCCGATTCCTGCTCGGCGCGCTGGTGCTGGTGCCGCTGCTGCTGCTGAACACGGCGTCGCGCACGCAACTCGCGGCGATCCGCCGTGAGCCGAAGCTGCTGCTGCCGGGCCTCGCGCTCGGCGGGCTGCTGGCGGTATCGATTTCGCTGCAGCAGATCGGCCTGCAGTACACGCGTATCGCCAACGCGGGCTTCATCAGTTCGCTGTACGTCGTGATCGTGCCGCTGATGGGTGTGTTCGCCCGTCACCGGATCGGCCCGGGCACGTGGTTCGGCGCGCTGCTCGCGGCGATCGGCCTGTATTTCCTCAGCATCAACGAGCACTTCTCGGTGCTGTACGGCGACTGGTTCCAGCTCGCCGGCGCCGTGATCATCGCCGCGCACGTGATGGCCGTCGGCCATTTCGCGAAGCGCCACAATCCGCTCGTGCTCGCGTTCATGCAGTTCGTCGTGTGCGGCGTGGCGTGCCTCGCGGTCGGCCTCGTCGTCGAGCCGGTCAGCGGCACGATGCTGCGCAACGCGCTGCCGACGCTGCTCTACGGCGGCCTGCTGTCGGTCGGCGTCGGCTATACGCTGCAGGTCGTCGCGCAACGCGATGCAGCGCCCGCGCACGCGGCCGTGATCTTCAGCATGGAAGGCGTGTTCGCGGCGATCGCCGGCTGGGCTGCGCTCGGCGAAACGCTGACGCTGCGCGCGCTCATCGGCTGCGCGCTGATGCTGGCCGGCCTGCTCGCGTGCCAGCTGCTGCCGAACGGCGACGCCCGGAAAAAGGACGAGGACGCGCTGCCGGCGTGACACGCACCGTCCCTATAATGGCGGTTCGCGTGACTTCCACGCCAACCGCTTCCGACAGGCCAGCTCCGTGACGTCCACTTCCGTCGATCCCGCCGCCGACCTGCTGCGCGAACGCGCAGCGCATTACGCCACCCAGGCGGCGCTGTTCCTGCGCGACCAGGCGCTCTCCACCGCGTCGCACGACCTGCGCAGCCCGCTGAACGCCATGCATAGCTGGGCGTACGTGCTCGAGCGCCAGCTCGCCAATGCCGATCCGAACCTGCAGCGCGCGCTTGCGGGCATCCGCACCGGCATCGACCAGCAGGTCGCGCTGATCGACGACGTGCTCGACGCGCCGCGCGCCGACACGCGCACGCTCGCCCTCAAGCCGCAGCCGTTCGCGCTGCGTGCGCTGCTCGACGACACGATCGCGCTCGTCCGTTTTGCGCTCGCCGACGCACGGCAGGTCGCGCTCGATGCGACGCTGCCGGATGGCGAACCGTCGCTGACCGCCGACCGCGAACGCATCGCGCAGGCGCTCTGGACGATGCTGACGACCGCGGTCGAAGCCAGCGCCGCCGGTAGCCGCGTGACGTTCGCGTGCGCCCGCGACGGCGTGCAGTTCACCGCACGCGCGACCTGCACCGTCAACGCCGGTGCGCTCGCCGATCCCGCGCAGCCGCACGCGTTCGAATCGTTCGCACGACGCGAGATGCTGCGCGAGCGCGACGCCAAGCGGATTGCCTGGACGCTCGCGCTCTGCCAGCGCGTCGCGCTCGCACACGGCGGCACGTTCTCGCACGACGCGTTCGCCGACGGCGCAACCGCCACCCTCACGTTCTCCGTCCCCGGTGAGGCGCCGGTGTAAGCAATCGGCCGCCCGACACATTACAAATTCCTTTCTGGCTCTATACTGATGGGCCTGTCATAACCGGAGTGTTTCTTTGTTACAGATCTTCGCGCTCATCGGCGCGTTGTTCCTGGTGGCCCTGAACGGGTTCTTCGTTGCGGCCGAATTCGGCCTCGTCAAACTGCGCGCCACGCGCGTCAAGACACTGGCCCGCAAGCACGGCCTGCGCGGCCGCATCCTCGGCATCGTGCACGGCCGGCTCGACGCGTATCTTTCCGCGTGCCAGCTCGGCATCACGCTCGCGTCGCTCGGCCTCGGCTGGGTCGGCGAACCGGCCTTCGCGCAACTGCTCGGCCCGCTGCTCGACCTGATCGGCGTGCAGTCCGAACGTGTCGTGCACCTGATCTCGCTGGTGTTCGCGTTCTCGCTGATCTCGTTCCTGCACATCGTCGTCGGCGAACTGGCGCCGAAGTCGATGGCGATCCGCCAGTCGGAGAAGGTCGGCCTGTGGGTCGCGCTGCCGCTCTACGCGTTCTACTGGGCGATGTATCCGGCGATCTGGGTGCTCAACAACAGCGCCAACGCGGTGCTGCGGCTCGCGGGGTTGTCCGCCGACCACGGCGGCGACGCCCACTACTCGACCGACGAGCTGAAGCTGATCCTGCGCAGCCGCCGCAGCACGGCCGGCAATCCGGCCCAGCCGGCGCGCGGCACGTACAGCAACGACGAGTGGAACACGCTCGCTCATTCGCTCGATTTTTCGTCGATGACGGTGTCGGACCTGATGCGGCCGGCCCATGAAATGATCGGCCTGCGCCGCGACCTGCCGCTGCCCGACAACATGGAGATCGTCGCGCGGCACCGCTTCAGCCGCTATCCGCTGTTCGAGGATGCGTCGCGCGAACAGGTGAGCGGGCTGATCCACCTGAAGGACCTGCTCCTCGCGCGTCATGCCGGCGCAGCGCTCGAAGACCTGTCGGACTACGTACGCCCCGTGCAGTACGTGAAGCCCGACACGCCGGCACTCGACCTGTTCCGCCGCTTCCGCAAGGGCGCGCCGCACTTCGCGCTGGTCGGCAACAAGGGCGAGAAGCCGATCGGCTTCCTGACGCTCGACAACCTGCTCGGCGCGCTGGTCGGCCAGATTCACGACGAGTTCCGCCAGGGCGACGCCGACTGGAGCCGCCTCGACGACGGCACGCTGATGGGCAAGGGCAGCCTGCCCGTCGTATCGCTCGAACAGGCGCTCGGCATCGACATCGACGAAGGCCGCGCGGAATCGGTCGGCGGCCTCGTGATCCAGGCGCTCAGCGACCTGCCGACTGAAGGGCAGCGCGTGTCGTTCGACCGCTTCGACGTCGTCGTCAAGAAGATGAACGGGCCGCGCATCGTGCTCGTGCGCGTCTACCCGAAGATCGCGAAAGAGGCCGACGAATGACGGCCGCGCTTCGCCGCATGCGATGAACGCCACGCTGCCGCGCTGCTGTGTGATCACGCCGGAGCCGGCGTCCGCGTCGGCAGCCGATGGCGCGGCGTTCCTCGACCGGCTGTCGGCCGTGCTCGCGCGCGGCGAGACACTCGTGCAACTGCGCGTGAAATCGCTCGATGCAGCCGCGTTCGCGCAACTCGCCGCCGAGGCGCTCGCCCGCTGCAACGCGGCCGGCGCGCACCTGATGCTGAACGGGCCAATCGATGCGGCCGGCGTGATGCAGCTCGACGGCGCCGGCTGGCATCTCGACGGCACCGCCTTGCGCGCCGCCGTGCAGCGGCCGTTGCCGGCCGGAAGATGGGTGTCCGCCGCCTGCCACACGCGCGACGACCTCCTGCTGGCCGCGCGCACCGGTGCGGATTTCGTCACGCTGTCGCCCGTGTTGCCGACGCTCAGCCATCCCGGTGCGCCGACGCTCGGCTGGGCACAGTTCGGCGCGCTGGCTGCCGCGGCCGCAATGCCCGTCTTCGCGCTCGGCGGCATGACGCGTACCCACCTCGACGATGCACGCCGCCACGGCGCATACGGCATCGCGGGCATTCGCGGGTTCTGGTAATTCGGGGATTTCCTGCGGTGCAGCCGGGCGCGAATGCGCCCGGCCTCTCAGATTCTTTTACTCGCTCGCATCGTCATGCGTTCAGGTTCGGACGCATTCCGCGCCACATGCCGTCGTCGATGCGACGCGCATCGTGCGTAAGCGCATACCGGTTGACATCACCCGTCAGCCACGCAACGAGCGCATACGGCGGCAACACCCCTTCATCGACCCGGTCGCGCGCCCGCGCCGGCGTCTCGAACACGACTCGCCCTCTCGGTGCGTCGAACGGTACCGCCTCGGGCGACAGGTTCAACGCGATCGTCAGCGTCTCGTCGTCGGCAAGCCGCCACGATGCGAGCAGCGCGTCGGCATCGCCATCGCCGTCCGACTTCAGCGCATGCGCCTCCTGCGGCCGGCAATCGGACAATCGCGGCGCGATCAGCTTCGCACGCACCGCAAGCGCCGACTGCACGAAATGCGCGCGATCGGCATCGCGCGCGGTTTCATCGAAGATCAACGGAATCTGCGGCGTGAGCAGCGACAGCGCAAGTGCGGCCAGACCGGCCTCCTGCCCGTGGTCGCCCTGCCCGCTGTCGCGCCACGCGCCATCGGACAGCACCAGCGACGTCAACGACAGCCCGCTGTCGGCCGCCATGCCTTCTCCCGACCCGGCCGGCTGGAATGCGGCCCCGGCCGCGGTCAGCGCGCGGGCAAGCGTGTGGATCGACTGGTGCGTGGAAATGCCTTCGTGAGCCGACGCGTCGCGCCCCGTCAGCCGGTGCAGCGCGCGTTCGCCGCACCCGTTCCACTGCGCATCGAAATGGGTATCGGCAAGATGCGCCGGATGCCGCTCGCTGCCGAGTACGAGATGGATCAGCCGATCGGCCGGCACGGCCGCGCGCACGCGGTCCGCGATCTCGCGCAGCCACGACACGCCGATCCGGTCGGCTTCGCGCAGCCGCAGCCCGTCGCAACGGTACTCGTCGATCCAGTACAGCGCGTTGTCGCAGAAGAAATCGCAGACTTCCGGATGATCGAGCGCGAGCGGCGGCGCCTGCAGCGGATCGTCGCGCGTATGGAAGAACGGTGCCGCGTAGTGACGCAGCGCATCGGTGCCGCTGCCGAAGCGCGCGTAGTCGAGCTCCAGCAGCACCGCGAGACCGTAGCCGTGCGCGGCGTCGATCAGCGCCTTCAGCGCGTCGGGGCCGCCTTCCGCCGCGAGCGGCGCGAACGGCAGGCTGTCATGCGGCGACGCGAGCAGCTCCAGCGCGGTCACGCCGAGGCGCGCGAGTTGCGGCAAGCGCCGGCGCACGCCGTCGAAGCCGCCCACCGCGTGCGGACGGATCGCATAGAGCGCGATGTCTTCCCACGCGCGCCCGTGCCAGAACGTGTTGCGCCACGTGAACGCGCGCGGATCGACGACCTGGCTCGGGCCGTTGAGCCCCTCGGGTTGCGAGCGCGACGCGGGATCGGGAATCGATACCGCATCGTCGAGGCGATAGCGGTAAAGCGCACCCGCACCACAATCGGCAAAGACTTCGAACCAGCTCGTGCCGGCCGCCGTCATCGGGACGAGCAACGGGCCGAAGCCGGTATCGAGTTCGAGCTGGACCTGCGTGCTGCCCGGCGCCCACACGCGAAAATGCGTGCGCGGCGACACGCCAAGCGCGCCACAGGGCTGGGCGCCGAACGGCAAGCAGTGAATGTAGTGCTGCGCATACGGATCGTGCGGACAATCGGACATCATGCGCTCCTCGTGCGTACCGAGCGGCATGGCCGCGCCAGCGGGGCGCGGCGCATCGGGGCCCGGCAAGCGACGGCCAGGCGGGGGGAGAGAACCGAGTATGCGCCGGTTTCGCCACCGCGATGCATCGCTCCCGGACATTTTTAAATACGAATCGACCCCGGGAAAACCCGCACGCCTGCAGGTCCCGGCGAGTCGGGTAGCCGCCATACCGGAATGACTGCTCGCCTTGTTGCAGCGGTCGCGCACGCTTACGCTCTGCGCCATGCTCGCGGACACGTCGTCCGCGCCCGACCCGAGGAACCCGCCATGTCGCTTCCCGCCAGCGCCGCCAAATTCGATCCGGCACGCGCGCACGAATACGCCGAGCAATCCCGCATCGCGCTCGCCGGCTACGATGCCTGCCACGAGCTCACCGCGTGCATGCTCGCATCGGCAATCGCCGCACCCGAGGCGCGGATCCTCGTTGCCGGCGCGGGCGGCACCGGGCAGGAAATCTGCGTGGCGGCCGCGCTCGAGCCGGGCTGGCGGTTCACGGCCGTCGACCCGTCCGCGCCGATGCTCGCGCTGGCCCGCTTGAACGTCGAGGCCGCGGGCTGCGGCGCACGCACGGCGTTCGTCGAAGACGGCGTCGATGCGTTGCCCGACACGCCCGCGTTCGACGGCGCGACGCTGATCGGCGTGCTGCATCACGTCCCCGGCGACGAAGCGAAGGCGGCGCTGCTGCACGCGATCGCGCGACGCCTGAAACCCGGCGCGCCGCTCGTGCTCGCCGGCAACCATCGCCGCTACGCGGACCACCCTCGCCTGCTCGACGCATGGCAGCAGCGCTGGCGCATGAAAGGCGCGACGCCCGACGCGGTGCGCGCGCAACTCGCGAAGATCCTGCAGGGCGCCGATCCGCCCGCGTCCGAGGAAGCCGTGTTCGGCCTGCTGCGCGATGCGGGCTTCGATGCGCCGCTGCGCTTTTTCGCAAGCTTGTTCTGGGGTGCGTGGATCGCGGTGCGGCGCGCATGATGAAGCGGGGCGGCCGGCCAGGCTCGGTCGGCCAGACGCGGCTCGTCGCGGCGCGTGATGCGTTTCGCGTACGCGCCACGCGCGCTGGGTATGATGTCGTTCCCGCCCCCACTTCCGGCGTCGACATGCTCACCGTCCATCACCTGAACAACTCGCGCTCGCAGCGCGTGCTCTGGCTGCTCGAAGAACTGGATGTGCCGTACGAGATCGTGCGCTACGCACGCGATCCGAAGACGATGCTCGCGCCGCCCGAGTTGCGCGCGATCCATCCGCTCGGCAAGTCGCCGGTCGTCACCGACGACGGCCGTACGTACGCCGAATCGGGCGCGATCATCGAATACCTGGTCGAACGCTACGGCAACGGGCGCCTGGCGCCGCCGCCCGGCACGCCCGAGCGGCATGACTACACGTACTGGCTGCATTACGCGGAAGGGTCGGCGATGCCGCCGCTGCTGCTCAAGCTCGTCGCGCTGCGGATCGCGCATGCGCCGATGCCGTTCTTCGCCCGGCCGATCGCGCGCAAGATCGCGGACACGCTGCAGTCGAGCTTCGTCGATCCGCAGATCGCCCTGCATCTCGGCTATCTCGACGACACGTTAAGCCGCACCGGCTGGTTCGTTGGCGATGGCTTCAGCGCAGCCGATATCCAGATGAGCTTTCCGCTCGAAGCCGCGACCGCGCGCGGGGGCGGCAGCCGGTATCCGGCGATCGCGCGCTTCCTCGACGCGATCCACGCGCGGCCCGCGTACCAGCGGGCGCTGGAGCGCGGCGGCCCGTACGACCTGCTCAAGTAACGCTGCGGATGACCTGGGCCTGCGTCAGCTCAGCAGGCCCGCCGCGACGTTGATCGACAGCCCGAGCACGGCCATGTTGAAGTAGAACGACAGGATCGACTGCGCGAGCACCGAGCGCCGTGCGGAGCGGTTCGTCATCGACACGTCGGCCGTCTGCGACGCGACCGCGATCGTGAACGCGAAATACAGGAAATCCCAGTAATCGGGTTCGGGATTCTGGTCCGGGAAGCGCAGCGCGCGATCGCCGCTCGGCGAGCCGTAATAGAGCCGCGCATAGTGCAGCGTGAAGATCGTCGGGATCAGGAACCACGCGCCGAACAGCGTCGCGGCCGTGATCGCGTAGTGGCTGAGCCCCGCGCTGAAGCCGACGCTCTTGGCGGTCGCGAGCTCGATCGCGATCGCGGCAACGCTCGCGACGGTCGCGAGACACACGACGGTCAGCACGGTCGTCGCGTTTTCATCCTCGCGGATCGCGACTTCGCGCACCTTGTGATGGTGCGCGGTGACCATGCGCACCCACATCAGCACGAGATACAGCCAGATCGCACAATCCCAGCCGATCAGCGCACGCACGGTCGGACGCAGCTGAAACGGCAGCAGCAGCGCGCACAGCACGCCGGCGACGAACGCCGCGACCATGCGCGGCCGGTTGCGTAATACCTGCGGATAAAGCGTCATCGTGTCATTCCGAAAGCGGATGGAAAGGTTTCGGCCGGCGTGCGGGATCGCCCGCTGCGCCGCACCGGCGGGTACTGCCCCGATTATCGTCATTCCATCGTGACGTGGCGATGGGCGCGAGCGCCTAAGATAATGGGATGACTGCCACCGCCCCCCTCTGCCACCATCCGGCGAACACGGTCGGCCGCGACTTCGTCGTCGGCGACCTGCACGGCTGCGTGGATGTGCTGCGCGCGCTGCTGCACGACACCCGCTTCGATCCCGCTCGCGACCGCCTGTTCTCGGTCGGCGACCTCGTCGACCGCGGCCCGGCCTCCGAAACCACGCTCGACCTGCTCGACCGCCCGTGGTGCCACGTGGTGCGCGGCAATCACGAGGAAGTGATGAGCCTCGTGGCACGCGGCAAGCTGTCGCCCGACGCGTGGCGCGGGATCGGCGGCGACTGGGGCGCCGACCTGCCGCCGGAACGGCTGCACGCACATGCAGCGCGCGTCGACGCGCTGCCGCTGGTGCGGGTGATCGGCGACGGCCCCGGGCGCTTCAACGTGCTGCATGCGGAATTCTTCGGCTCGGACGCCGATCTCGACACCGGCAGCTATGCGCACGACGTGCGCGAGCGGCTGATCTGGGGCCGCGATCTCGTCCAGGGGCTCGCCGATCCGGCGCGGCAGGCCGGGCTGTCGCTGACCTGCACCGGGCACACGCCGGTGCGCGCGCCGATCGGGCGC
>NZ_JAAGPE010000340.1:0-8801 GCF_017104605.1 Burkholderia sp. Ac-20384
CGCTACGAAGTGTCGATCGCGGGCACGGCCACGGTGATGGGCGGCACGAGCGCGGTCGCACCGCTGTGGGCCGCGCTGATCGCGCGGATCAATGCGGCGGCGAGTGCGGCGGCGGGCGCAGCGGGCGGTGCGACCGCCGGCTGGGTCAACCCGGTGCTCTACAAGAATCCGGGCGCGCTGCGCGACATCACGCAGGGCTCGAACGGCACGTATGCGGCCGCGCAGGGCTGGGATGCGTGCACGGGCCTCGGCAGCCCGAACGGCGCGCAGCTCGCCGCGATCCTGACGCGCAAGCCGTCGAGCTGACGGCTGCGGTACACGTCTTTCCGTGTGGCGCGGGCGTCCTGTCCGCGCCTTTTTCTCACCTCCAGGAGCAGCACGATGGGCATCGATTCCGCATCCTCCGGCGGCGTGTATCCGCTGCATCACGGCGACCACAATTCGCATGGCGTGCCGCCGACCGTCAACCCGGTCGCGCTCAGCCACGGCCGCGATCAGCCGTTCTTCGATCCGGTCGCGTACGGCAACGGCCCCGACGATTCGGTGACCGACACGACCGAGGCGGCCGCGATCACGCATCACACGATCCTGATCGAAGGGAAGCGCATCGCCTACACGGCGACGGCCGGCCACCTCGTGACGGTCGACCCGAGCAGTTCACAGCCGGCCGCGAAGCTCTTCTACGTCGCGTTCACGGCCGACGGCGCGAAGGAAGAAACGCGGCCCGTGACGTTCTTCTATAACGGCGGGCCGGGCTCGTCGTCGGTGTTCGTGCTGCTGGGCTCGTTCGCGCCGAAGCGCATCAAGACGTCGATGCCGGGCTTCACGCCGCCCGCGCCGTACCAGATGGAAGACAACCCGGACAGCATGATCGACCACAGCGACCTGGTGTTCATCAACCCGGTCGGCACCGGCTATTCGGCGGCCGTCGCGCCGAACAAGAATCGCAACTTCTGGGGTGTCGACCAGGATGCCGATTCGCTGAAGCAGTTCATCAAGCGCTACCTGACGAAGAACAACCGCTGGAATTCGCCGAAGTACCTGTTCGGCGAATCGTACGGCACGGCACGCAGCTGCGTGCTCGCGTACAAGCTGCACGAGGACGGTGTCGACCTGAACGGGGTCACGCTGCAATCGTCGATCCTCGACTACCGGCAGGCCGGCAACCCGGTCGGCGCGCTGCCGACTGCGGCGGCCGATGCGTGGTATCACAAGAAGCTCGGTGTCACGCCGGCGCCGACCGATCTCGGCGCGTTCGTCGAGGAAGTCGCGCAGTTCTCGCGCACCGACTACCTGAACGCGTTGCGCACGGTCCCGCATGCGGACCCGGCCGCCGTGCAGAAGCTGTCGCAATACACGGGCATCGATACGGCGACGCTGCAGTCGTGGAGTCTCAACATCGCCGGTTACGACACGCGCGGCAATTCGCTGTTCCTGACGACGCTGCTGCATGCGCAGGGGCTCGCGCTCGGCTCGTACGACGGCCGCGTGACCGGGATCTCGTCGGGCATCGCCGGCAAGATCGACCCGAACTCGGGCGGCAACGATCCGACGATGACGGCCGTGACGGGCGTCTATACGGCGATGTGGAACAGCTACCTGAACGAACAGCTGAAGTTCACGTCGAATTCCGCGTTCACCGACCTGAACGACCAGGCGTTCCAGAACTGGGATTTCAGCCATATCGACCCGACCGGCGCGCAGCAGGGCATCGATGCGCAGGGGAACGTGATCCTCTATACGGCCGGCGATCTCGCCGCGGTGATGGCGCTGAATGTCGACCTGAAGGTGCTGTCGGCGAACGGCTTCTACGATTTCGTCACGCCGTTCTACCAGACCGTGATCGACCTGCAGCAGATGCCGCTCGAGGATCAGAAGGTGCGGCAGAACCTGTCCGCGCGTTTCTATCCGTCGGGGCACATGGTGTATCTCGACGGCGGCTCGCGCACCGCGCTCAAGCGCGATCTCGCGGCGATGTACGACGCGACGGTCAGCGATACGGGTGCGCGGATGCGGATTCGTGCGCTGCAGGCGACGAAGACGGGCGGGCACGCGTAGCGATACCCGTCGGCAGGACGCCGCGCGCAGCCGTTGCGGTGCGCGCGGCGTGTTCTTTCAGTCCGGGCGGCCGGCTTATGCAGTCGGCCAGTCGAACATCGTGTACGGCAGCGCGCGCTTGTGGCGCGACGCGTCGTAGAAGCGCAGCACCGTTTCGTACACGTTGTCGGCAACGGGTTTGCCTTCGAGGAAATCGTCGATCTCGTCGTAGCTCACGCCGTACGCGTGCTCGTCGGGGCGCAGCGGGCGCAGTTCCTCGAGGTCGGCCGTCGGCACCTTCATCACGATCAGTTCCTCGCCGCCGAGCGCACGGGCCACCGCGCGCACGCGACGCTTGTTCAGCCCCGCGAGCGGCAGGATGTCCGCGCCGCCGTCACCGAACTTCGTGAAGAAACCCATCAGCGACTCGGCCGCGTGATCGGTGCCGATCACGATGCCGCGCCGTGCGCCGGCCACCGCGTACTGCGCGATCATGCGCTCGCGCGCCTTGATGTTGCCGTGCACGAAGTCCTGCTGCGCCGGCGTCTCGAACACATGGCCGGATGCGGCCAGCGCGCCGAGCATCGCGTCGGCGGCCGGCTTCACGTTGACGGTCAGTTCCTCGTCCGCACGGACGAACGCGAGCGCGCGCTGCGCATCGGCTTCGTCGTTCTGCACGCCGTTCGGCAAGCGCATCGCAACGAAGCGGGCATCGTAGCCGTCGGCGCGCAGCTTTTCGACCGACAGTTGCGCGAGCCGGCCGGCCGTCGACGAATCGACGCCGCCGCTGATGCCGAGCACGTAGGTCCGCAGGCCGGTCGAACGAAGGTATTGCGCGAGGAACTCGACGCGGCGGGCAATCTCGGCTTCGGCGTCGAATTGCGGGGCGACGTTCAGTTCGGCAATGATCGCGCGTTGGCGGCTGGCGTAATCGGCGGATGTCATGAAGGGAGTTCCGGAACGAAATCAAGGCGCCCATCATAAGCGCAATCGCGGCGCGGCGCCGCGCCGGGCGTGCGATCCGGCGATTTCGCGTTGCTTCGGCGAGACGGCCGCATCGCCGTGGTGCACGGTGCGCCGGGCGGGTGCATCGATGCCGCGTAACGGGCGTTCGCGCGGCCGGTATTCGATGCGTGTGGCGGCCGGCGTGCCTGCAACCGCACGACCGCGCACACGGGCGGGCGGCGTCAGCGCCGCGCGAGCATGACACCCACCAGCGCGAGCGCGAAGCCGGCGAGCTGGATCGCCGCGAGCGTTTCGCCGAACAGCCAGTAGCCCTGCAGCGCGGCCAGCGGCGGCGCGAGGAACAGCAGCGACGTCGCGCGCGCGGCGTTGCCGCGCCGCAGCATCCACATCAGCATCGTGACCGCGCCGCCGGACAGGAACACGACGCCCCACACGAGCGACACCCACAGCGCCGGCGCGCCGATCCAGCGCGTCTCGTGCAGCAGCGCGACGAAGATGGCTGCGACGATCGCCGCTCCGAAGTTCTGGATGGCAACCGCCGTGCGCAGGTCGCTCTGCGCGAGCTTGCCTTTC
Organism: Burkholderia sp. Ac-20384; assembly: GCF_017104605.1. Lineage (NCBI taxonomy): Bacteria > Pseudomonadati > Pseudomonadota > Betaproteobacteria > Burkholderiales > Burkholderiaceae > Burkholderia > Burkholderia sp. Ac-20384. The sequence continues at coordinate 3,577 of NZ_JAAGPE010000340.1, forward strand.
TGGTACAGCGAGCCGGCGGTGATCGACCCGACCGCGAGTACCGACACGCCGACGACGAGCCATGCGGGCGCGGCGCCCGGCGGCGGCGCGACGCCGCCCATGACCTTCGGCGCCAGCACGAGCGCGACGCCGGCGAGCCCGAGCGCCATCCCGAACCAGCCGCGCGCGGGCAGGCGCTCATTGAATAGCGGGACGGCGAGCACGGCGGTGGCGAGCGGCTGCAACGCGCCGAGCAGCGCCATCACGCCCGCGTTCAGCCCTTGCGCGACGGCCCAGTAGCGCGCGCCGAGATAGACGCCCTGCAGCAGCGCGCCCGCGATCAGGTGGCGCGGCCATTCGCGCCGGGCCGGCCAAGGCGCACGCGCGACGAGCGCCACCAGGCCGAACAGCGCGGCCGTGCCCGCGAAACGCGCGAGCAGGAACAGGTTGGGATCGGCGTAGGGCTTGATTGCCCGCGCAACGATGAAGCCGGTGGACCAGAGTGCGACAAAAGCGGCGGCGACGATCGAGGTCAGCATGCGTGGCGGGCCGCGAGGCGGCCGGACAGAATCGTAAGGTCGGCCAGTATCGGGGGAAGCGATGCGGGCGTCTTGTCGAATCCTGCACTCATGCTGCGTGCCGCGCATGCGGCCGTCGATTCGGGCGGGGCGGTGCTGGGGGAAGGTGGCGCCGCCCCGGAGGCGGAGCGGGCGAGCGTGATGCCGCGGCGATCAGTCGATCGAGAACGTGTCGAGCGGCTGGTTGGCGCGCGCGTCGGTCGCGAAGCGCGCGGCGAGCTGTTCGTAGAGCCGGCGGGCCTCGTCGAGCGTCAGGTCGATCCAGTACGGATCGCCGGCCGCGTCGTTGAGACGTTCGGGCGGAAACTGGATTTCGATCACACTGCCTTTGCGATACATGGCGCGAGCCCCTTTGCTTGGTCGGTCGTTCGGCGAAGCGCAAAGTGTAGCAACCGGGGCCGCGCCGATTCGCGCGCGTCAGGCAATTCAGAATTTCGCTTTCGGGAAATGCGGCCTGCGTCGTTTCCCGTCGCAGTCAAATGCCGGTCAAACGGCCGTAATACAATGGTCGGCTTACCCATAACCAGTCGCCTCGGGCGTACACGCGATGCTGGCGGAACAACGTCATCAATTCATCCTGTCGGAACTCGGACGGTCGGGCGCCTTGTCGGTCGCGGAGCTCGTCCGCTCGCTCGACGTGTCGCGCGAGACCGTGCGGCGCGACCTGAACGCACTGGCCGCACGCGGCCTGCTCGTGATGACGCACGGCGGTGCGCTGGCCGCGGATCGCCGCGAGCCGAGCCTGTCCGAGCGCGAAGCCGCGAACGCGGAGGCGAAGCGCACGATCGGGCGGCGCGCGGCCGAATTCGTGCCCGACGATGCGTCGGTGCTGATCGATTCGGGCAGCACGCCGCATGCGGTTGCGCTCGCGCTCGCCGACCGGCACCGGCTGTCGATCTACACGAACGACTGGCGTACCGCGTTCGTGCTTGCGCGGCGCAACGGCAACCGCGTGACGTTGCTCGGCGGTGAGCTGTCCGACGACGAGGACGCCACCTTCGGGCTCGACACGATTCAGCAGCTCGCGCAGTACCACGTGGATTTCGCGTTCGTCGGCGCCGGCGGCATCACGCCCGACGGTGAATGCACCGACTACTCGCGGCTCGCGGCCGAGGTGCGCAGCCGGATGATCGCGGCGGCCGGCACCGCGATGATCGTCGCCGACCATTCGAAATTCGGCCGCGTGACGCCGGTGCGGATCAACGGCACGGCGGCTGCCCGCTATCTCGTGACCGAACGCACGCCCGACAAGGCCGTGCGTCGCGCGCTGACCGCACGCGGGATCGAACTGCTCGTGTGCGACTGACGCGCGTCCGACATACAAGGTTCATCGAACCGTCATTCCCAGGGAAGAACCGCCGTCAACACTGACCCATTCACCTCGACCGGCCGCAAGGCCAGGGAGCAACGAATGACCGTCAGCGTGCGCAGCTATCTTTCCCCCACCCTGGTCCTGCTGGCCTTCGACTGGCCCGATGCGGCGTCGCGGTCCGATTTCCTCGGTTTCGCGATCCGGCGCACGCCGGGCTTCTGGTCGGCCGACGGCAAGACGCGCGCGCCGAACAGCTGGCTGCCGAACCGCCTGACGTTCGACGGGCCGGCCGCGCACACGCAGGGCGACGCGCCGACCGACCAGGCGCCGATCCAGAAATTCATGTGGTGGGACGCGCGCATCGATCCGCAGGATCGCGGCGCGTCGTTCCGCTATGACGTGTATCCGGTCGTCGGCACGCCGGCGAACCTGCAGGTGCTCGACGCGCAAGCCGGCGTGTGCGACGTCGTGCTGCCCGCGCATATCGAGGACGGCATCGGCACGTGGTTCAACCGCGCGGTGGTCAGCTCGCAGGCCTTCGCGAAGCAGGTGGCGGCGCTGGGCCTCGCGCCGAATGCGGCGCCGAGCGCCGCGCAGGCGCTGAAGCTGCGCACGTGGCTCGCGAACGACATGGAGCAGGTGTTCGCGGAGATGCTCGACCCCGCGTCGCGCGCGGCGTCAGCTGTCTATCACCTGACCGACACGCTGTGGGCGCTGCCCGCGTTCGAAGCGTTCGGACGCCAGCACGGCGAAGCGTCGCTCGCGATCGTGTACGACGCGCACACGACGGCGCGCAAGGGCAAGCCGCCGCTGCCGTCGCCGAACCAGCCGGCCGTCGATGCGCTGCAGGGTCTCGCGACGCTCGCGCCGCGCGACAAGACGCACATCATGCACGACAAGTTCATCGTGACCGATGCGTCGTCGAATGCGGCGCCCTCACGCGTGCTGACCGGTTCCGCGAACTTCACGACCGAGGGGCTCACGGAGCAGGCGAACGTGCTGCACGCGTTCGACTCGCCCGCGCTCGCCGCGCTGTACAACGATCGTGCGCATGCGCTGGCCGGGAATCCGTCGATCGCGGAGACGGCGAAGCTGTCGCCGGGCTGGTCGGAACCGATGACGATCGGCAGTGCGCAGGTACGGCTCGCGTTTTCGCCGGAGCCGGCCGGGCAGCGCACCGAGATCGACACGATCGTGGCCGCGATCGCGGCGGCAAGGCATTCGGTGTCGTTCTGCCTGTTCATGCCGACCGATGCGGCGCTGCGCGACGCGTGCTTCGCGGCCGGCGACCGCGGGCTGATGATGTTCGGGCTGGTGAACAAGATCAACGTCGGCAGCGCGACGAAGGCCGATGCGGAGCAGCAGGCAGGCCAGACGCTCGATGCAGCGACGCTCGCGAACCTCGAGCTGTATCACCGCAGCCGCGACAACCACGACGTGATCGATGCCGCGTATTTCTCGCCGGCCACCGTGCCGCAGGGTTTCGAGCCGGAATTGCGGTTGTTTCTGGGGGAGCCGGCGCCGGCCTTTCCGCCCGTCGTGATCCATCACAAGTTCATCGTGATCGATGCGGAGGGCGCGAATCCGGTCGTCTATACGGGCTCGGCGAACATGAGCCGCAATTCCGAGCAGTACAACGACGAGAACCTGCTCGAGATCCGCGACCAGCGGATCGCGGCGATCTATCTCGCGGAATTCCTGCGGCTGTACGAGCACTACCGCGCGCGGGCATTGACGATCAATGCGAAGCAGCATGGCACGGACGGGGGCACGGGCGCGCATGCGCGGCTCGCGCTTGCGCCCGATTCGAGCTGGGCGAAGAAGTATTACGTGGCGGGAAGCCCGGAAGCGAAGGCGCGGATCGCACTGGCGTCGACGGCGCCGACGGATTGACCCACGCGAGAACGCCGGGAGCGGACGTCGCGCGCCCGGCGTGAGCCTGGCAGGGAAACGGGCTGCTGGCGCCGCTTAGGCGGCGACGTAGCGCAGTACGGCGTCGGCGATCGTGTCGCGATGCCGCGCGCGCAGGCGCGGTGCCGACGGATCGCGGCCGAACGCGGCGCCGAACGTGTAGCGGTTCGACACGCGGTGGAAGCAGAACGAGCTGATCAGCAGGTGCAGGTCGAACGCGTCGATGTCCTTGCGGAACGCGCCGCTCGCCGCGCCGCGCTCGACCAGTTCCTCGAGCGTCTTGATGATGCTGACGTTGCGGTTCTTGAACGACTTGAGCTGTTCGAGATACTTCGCGCCGTGGATGTTCTCGATCGACACGAGGCGGACGAAGTCGCGATGCTTGTCGTGATAGTCGAACGTGAATTCGACGAGGCGGCGCATGCCTTCGCGCGGCTCCATGTCGCCGATGTGCAGTTCCTGCTCGAGTGCCCGGATGTCGCCGTACACCTTCTCCAGCACGGCCTCGTACAGGCCTTCCTTGCTTTCGAAGTAGTAGTAGAGCATCCGCTTCGTCGTGTTCGTGCGCTCGGCGATGGCATCGACGCGCGCGCCGGCGAGGCCCATCGCGGAGAATTCCTGCGTGGCGACGTCGAGGATGTTGCGCTTGGTTTGCTCGGGATCGTATTTGCGCCGCGCATCGGACGGAAGCGCGCGGGTGTCGGACGTGGCGGCCTTGCTTCCTGCTTTCATGTGACTTTATTGTGGCTTCGGCGGCTTGGAAAAGGCATTCTAGCATGCGGGAAATCCCCGCCCGGCCGACCTTCCGCTCTAATCGGCAGGGCGGTTTCGGCCGCCGTGGCCGCCGCTCAGCGGCGGCAGGACGCGAGCGCGTCGCGGGCCTGGTACGCCGTGTACGTGAGCTGTGCGGCAGCGAGGCCCGCCAGCCCGAACGTGCGTGTGAGCCCGAACGCGTTGAAGCCTTCCGGCACCGGCCGGCCCTCGGCCAGCGTGGCCGCGAGCACTTCGCCGGCCACCGTGGTCGGCGCCATCCCGTGGCCGCCGAACGCGATCGCATGCCACACGCCGTCCGCGTCGCGGCCGATCTGCGGCATCTTGTGCCGCGCGTAGCTCATCAGCCCGCCCCACGCGTAGTCGACCTTCACGCCTTCCAGTTGCGGATACACGCGCAGCAGGTCGCGCCGCAGCAGGCGCGCGATTGCGTCGGGGCCGCGGTCGAGCACGGAGATCCGGCCGCCCCACAGGATGCGCGTGTCCTTCAGCGGACGGTAGTAGTCGAACGCGAAGCGCGTGTCGTAGATCGCGTACGGCGCGTCGATCGCGTCGGGCAGGCGCGCGCCGAGCGGTTCGGTCGCGATCACGTAGGTCGCGATCGGCAGCACCGCGCGCTCGATGCGCGGCGACACGCCGCGCGCGTAGCCGCCGCCGGCGAACACGCCGTCCTT
>NZ_JAAGPE010000341.1:0-8632 GCF_017104605.1 Burkholderia sp. Ac-20384
TCGCCGCCCGCCGCGATTGTCGACCGCGAGCCGCAGGCCCTGCGCGTCGCGTTCGACGCGCCACGCGAGACGCGGCGGCGCCGGCATCCCGGGCGGTTCGACGAACACGGGCACCGAATAGCGCAGCCGGATCGTGATGCCGTTTTCGACCGGGGTGCCAGGCGCGGGCAGTTCGTCGATCAGGACGCGATAGCTTTCCTCGGCGGCCGGCGCGTCGAGGGCCGTGCGCACGAGCCGGATCAGCTGCCCGGCGTTCGCGCCGATCTGCAGCAGCGGTGGCGATGCGGCGAGCGCGTCGGTCGGCGTCATCACGTCGTCGCCGTTTTCCTGCGTCCAGCGGTACGTGCGGACCTGGCCGTAGATCGGCCGTCCGCCCGGATTGTCGAGCATGACGCTGGCCGCGGCTGCCGACGGCGGCAGCTCGATCGTCACGGGCGTGATCTGCAGCGTGGCCGCGGATACGGCTGCCGCCGACGCGGCCCACAGCGCGGCGAGCGCGCGCGGAAGGAACGCCACGGGGCGTCAGAAGTAGACGGTGGCGGTGACGGTCGCCTGATAGGTGTCGGGCTTCGGTGTCGCCTGCGCCGGCACCTGGCCGTACACGTTCAGCGACTGCGCGGAACCGGTCCCGGTACCGCCGACCGTGTCCGTTCCCTGCGTGTTGCCCCAGACCGTGGCGTGCCCCGAATCCTGGTAGATCTGGTAGCCGACCGTCGTGCTCGTGTTGCCGCTCGCAGTACCGGCCATCAGCCGGCTGGCGACCGTCGAGCCCGTGACGGTGCCCGCATCGAGCCCGACGTTGTACGGCGTCGAGTTCGTGCAGGTGACGGACAGGGTGGTCTGCTGGCTGATCGTCGACGCGAGCACGCCGGTCGTGCCGAATGCGAGCGGGTTGGCGGCGATCGTGCAGTTCGCCTGGATCGTCAGCGTGACGTTGAACTGGGCGGTGGCGTTGCCGTTCGAGTAGGTGGCGGCGACGGTAACGGGTTGCAGCGCCGGTGCGAATGAGAAGGCGGTCGCGAGCGCGGCGGAAAGGACACGACGTCGGGTAGCGTTCATTGTGGTTATCTCCAGCCGTTCAAGGGGTGTCGCCCGGCTCGCGGGTGGCCTCCCGCGTTGTGCCTGCCGTGCCGACGGAACTGCGCTGTCGTTGACGGAAGACTACTCCACGCTTTCGGGCGGCGGCAATGGTGAAAATGCCGAAGCGGCAGGTTTTGTGCCGGATTCCTGATAGATTGCTGTGGGCGGCTTGACCTGGATCAAGAATCGGCGCGAACGACGCAGTACGCGGCCGGCTACCATCGAGGGGCGCGTGGCCTGGCGACGGTTGTCGCGGGCGAGCGTGCTTACGGGGAAAACCATGGCGGATGAGCGATTCGACGCGGCGCGCGGCTGGCTGCGCATGCTGTCGTGCCTGCTGCTGGTCATGGCGCTCGGCGCGCCGTGGGCGTCGGCACGCGCGGATGCCTGTTCGGTCACGCCACCGGCGCCGAGCTTCGGCTCCGTCAGCCCGATCCGGCTGCTGGCCGTTACCACCACCAGCACGATGACCGTCAACTGCACGTGGGATGTGCTGAGCCTGAACACGGGCGTGCTCGTCTGCGTGAACCTCGGCGGCACGAGCCCGCGCTACCTGAGCAACGGGACGAACCAGATGCAGTACGACCTGTACCAGGATTCCGGTTATTCGCAGACGTGGGGCTCCGTCAGCGCCGGCACCACGCCGATCTCCGTGACGTTGCAGAAACCGTTGCTCGGCACCAGCGCGAGCGCGAACATCACAATCTATGGCCGCGTCACGGCCAACCAGCCGACCGTGCCGACCGTGAACAACAGCAGCACCGTCTACACCCAGAGCTTCAGCGGCAACCAGGCGACCTACAGCCAGAGCTTTTCGCTGCTCAGCATCCTGCCGACGCTGACCTGCGCGGCACAGTCGGCGGCCGGCACGGTGAGCTTCTCCGCAACGGCCACGGTCGCCAACGACTGCATCATCACCGCAACCGGCGTCGCGTTTCCGGCCACCGGCGTATTGACGTCTCCGCTGGCAGCGGCCGGGTCGATCAATGCGCGCTGCACGAACGGCGACGCGTTCCAGATTGCGCTGAACGGCGGCAGCAGCGGCAACGTCGCCGCGCGTGTCATGTCGCGCACGGGCGGCGGCGGGTCGGTCGGCTATCAGCTTTACGCGGACGGCGGCTATACGACGCCATGGGGCGACGGTACCGGCGGCACGTCGATGGCGACGGGGTCGGGCAGCGGATTCAGCCAGACGATCCCCGTGTACGGGCGCGTGCCCGCGCAGACAACCCCCGCGCCGGGCAACTACAGCGATTCGATTACTGCAACGATCAGCTTCTGAGTTGCGTCAGTCGCGCACCAGCACCACCAGCTTCAGGTCCTCGCGGTGCGCGGGCTTCAGCGTGATCTGCTGGTACACGAGGCGGCCGTCGGCCGGGTGGTCGAATTCGCGCAGTCCGCCTTCTCGTTCGAACACGTCCTGCGATGCCCAGTACTGCGCGAACGCATCGCTGCCGGCAGTCAGCGCGTCGATCAGCGCGCGTGTGGGCGCATCGGTCAGGTGACGGATCGAATCGGCGCGGAATTCGGCCGCGAGCCGCCGCGCGCGGGTTTCCCAGTCGACGATCAGCGTGCGCGCGGCCGGCGACATGAACGTGAAGCGCAGCAGGTTGCGGTCGTGCTCGCCGTCGAGCCAGCCGGAGAACAATGCGGCGGCCGGCGCGTTCCACGCGAGTGCGTTCCATTGACGGTCGAGCACGTACGCGGGCGTCGCGATTGCCGCGACGGTCGCGGCGAGCGTCGGCGGCAGGTCGCCGCCCGCGACGTCGGGCTCGGCCGGGTCGCGCTGCGCGGCCAGCTCGAACAGGTACGCGCGTTCGGCCTTCGACAGTTGCAGCGCGACGGCGATTCGCGCGAGCGCGTCGGCGGATGCCGACACCGGGCGACCCTGTTCGATCCACGTGTACCAGGTCGGGCTGACGCCGCACAGTTGCGCGACTTCCTCGCGCCGCAACCCCGGCGTGCGGCGGCGCGGGCCGGGCGGCAGGCCGACGGCCTGCGGCGACAGCCGCTCGCGGTGGGCGCGGATGAATTCGCCGAGTGCACGGGCGGGCGTGGCGTCGAGCGGCGGGACGGGGGCGGAGGACGGGTGGTTCATGCGGAAACGGCGAAATGGAAGCGGGGACGCGGCAACGATCAGACAGGTGTATCGAATACCAGAATAACTGCTTAACTTGTACTGGTACAAACGCAGGCCTATTGTAGCGGCTCGCGCGCTGGCAGGGCAGCGCGCGTCCCACAAAACGCGTTGCATGGGGCCGGAGCAGGCGCTGACGCGTCTGTCGCACCGGCAACGGTACAAAGGAGCGAACGATGAAACACCACGATCAGGTCGCCGACGCATTCGGCACGACGGCCGCCGCCTATCTGACGAGCACGGTCCACGCGACGGGCGCCGATTTGCAGACGCTCGCCGATGCAGTGCGCGCGACGCCCGACGCCGCGGTGCTCGATCTCGGCTGCGGCGCCGGCCATGCGAGCTTCGCGGTCGCGCCGCACGTGCGTGACGTGGTCGCCTACGATCTCGCCGCGCAGATGCTCGCGACCGTTGACGCGGCCGCGCGCGAGCGCGGGCTCGCGAACATCCGCACGCAGCAGGGCCCGGCCGAGCAACTGCCGTTCGAGACGGCGACGTTCGACTGGGTCGTGAGCCGGATGAGCGCGCACCACTGGCACGACATGCGCGCGGCGCTCGCCGAGGTGCGCCGCGTACTGAAACCGGGCGGCCGTGTGCTGATGATCGACATCGCCGGCAACGAGCATCCGCTTCTCGATACGTACCTGCAGGCCGCGGAAGTGCTGCGCGACGCGTCGCACGTGCGCGATTACCGGGCGGACGAATGGCTCGCGATGTTCCGCGAAGCCGGTTTCGACGCGCACGTGCACAGCTGCTGGCGGCTGCCGATCGATTTCGATACGTGGGTTGCGCGCATCCGCACGCCGGCTGACAGCGTCACCGGCATTCGCGCGCTGTGGGCGCATGCGCCGGACGAGGTGCGCGGCTACTACGCGGTGCAGCCCGATGGCTCGTTCGAGCACGACGCGCTGCTGATCGATGCGCACTGAGCGCGAGGTGTGCCGCCGCGGTTTCGCCCGCGCATGAAAAAAGCCGCGATACGCACCATCGCGTATCGCGGCTTTTACGACGTCGGCCGGCGCGGAATCACACCGCGCCGCAGGCGGATCAGCCCGTGTTGCGCAGGCCGGCCGCGATCCCGTTGATCGTCAGGTGAATCCCGCGGCGCAGCCGCGCGTTCGTATCGCCCGCGCGGTGACGCTTGATCAGCTCGACTTGCAGGTGGTTCAGCGGATCGAGATACGGGAAGCGGTTCTTGATCGAGCGCGCGAGCAGCGGGTTGGTCGCGAGGCGGCCTTCGTGCCCGGTGATTTCCGCCAGCGCCTGCGACGTGCGCTCCCATTCCGCGACGATCCGCTCGAACACGTGCTTGCGCAGCTTGCGATCGGAAACGAGCTGCGCGTAGCGCGACGCGACCGCGAGGTCGGTTTTCGCGAGCACCATGTCCATGTTCGACAGCAGGTTCGCGAAGAACGGCCAGGTCTTGTTCATCTTCTTCAGCAGCGCGACGCGCTTCGTGCGCTCGGCGTCGTCCTGCGCGCCGTCGAGATACGCACTCACCGCGCTGCCGAAGCCGTACCAGCCCGTCAGCAGCAGCCGGCACTGGCCCCACGAGAAGCCCCACGGAATCGCGCGCAGGTCTTCGATCTTGCGCTGCTTCGGATCCTGCAGCTTGCGCGAGGCCGGGCGGCTGCCGATGTTCAGCTCGGCGATCTCGGTGATCGGCGTCGACGAGAAGAAGTAGTCGGTGAAGCCCGGGGTTTCATAGACGAGCGCGCGGTACGCGGCCATCGCCGAATCGGACAGCGTCTGCATCGCGGCCTCGAACGCCGGCAACTGCGCGGGCGCGTTGTTCTGCGGCAGGAGCGTCGCCTCGAGCGTCGCGGCGACGACCGTCTCGAGGTTGCGGCGGCCGATCTCCGGGTTCGCGAACTTGCTCGCGATCACCTCGCCCTGTTCGGTCAGGCGGATCTGGCCGTTCACGGTGCCCGGCGGCTGCGACAGGATCGCCTGGTAGGTCGGGCCGCCGCCGCGGCCGACCGTGCCGCCGCGGCCGTGGAACAGGCGCAGCGTGATCTTGCGGTCGCGGAACAGGTCGACGAGCGCGAGTTCCGCGCGATACAGCTCCCAGTTCGACGTGAGGAAGCCGCCGTCCTTGTTGCTGTCCGAATAGCCGAGCATCACTTCCTGTTCGGCGCCCTGGTGCGCGATCAGCGCGTCGATGCCCGGCAGTGCGAAGTATTCGCGCATGATGCGCGCGGCGTCGCGCAGGTCGGGAATCGTCTCGAACAGCGGGATCACCATCAGGCTGTTCTTCGCATCGCCGCCCGGCACGCCGAGCGCGCCGTCGAGCAGGCCCGTCTCCTTCTGCAGCAGCAGCACCTCGACGAGGTCGCTGACGGTTTCAGTATGCGAAATGATGTAGTTGCGCACTGCGCGTGCGCCGAATTGCGCGCGGACTTCGCGCGCCTTCTCGAACACGCCGAGTTCGCTCTGCGCGAGCGGCGAGTATTCGAAGTACGGCGAGCGCAGCGGACGCGGATCGGCGAGCGCGGCGAGCAGCACGCGCAGCTTGTCTTCCTCGGCGAGCGCTGCGTAGTCGGCCTCGACGCCCGCGCGTGCGAACAGTTCGGCGACCACGGCTTCGTGGATGTCGGAGCTCTGGCGCAGATCGATGCTCGCGAGATGGAAGCCGAACACTTCGGCCGCGCGCACGAGCGGCGCGAGGCGCGGCGCGGCGAGCGACGTGCCGTGGTGTTCGTCGAGCGACGCGGTCAGCACCTTCAGGTCGGCGACGAACGCTTCGGAATCCGCATACGGGGTCGCGCGCACGGGCGCCGCGCCGCGGCCTGCGCTGCGCACCGGCACCGTGCCTTCGCCGAGACGCACGCGCGCGCTTGCGGCGAGACGCGTGTAGATGCCGATCAGCGCACGGCGATACGGCTCGTCGACGCGATGCGGCGACTGGTCGGGGGAAGCTGCCGCGAGCGCCTTCACGGCGTCGTTCGCGCCGACGAGCAGGTTCGACACCGACAGCTCGGCACCGAGCTTGTGCACCTGTTCCAGATAGTGCTCGAGGATCACCGCGGCCTGGCGGTTGATCGCTTCTTCGAGCGTCGGTGCGGTCACGTTCGGGTTGCCGTCGCGGTCGCCGCCGATCCAGCTGCCCATCTGGAAGAACGCGGGTACGCGCGCGGACAGGCCGTGCTCGGCGAGTGCGGCCTCGATGTCGCCGTACAGCGCGGGCAGTTCGTCGAGGAACGTCGCGCGGTAGTACGACAGTGCGTTCTCGATCTCGTCGCCGACCGTCAGGCGCGAGTCGCGCAACATGCGGGTCTGCCACAGCGCGGTGACGCGCGCGCGCAGCATCGATTCGTTGTACTGGCGCTCACGGCTCGTCAATTCCTGGTCGCGTTCGGCGAGCAGGCGCGCGATGTCGTGCTGTGCGTCGAGGATGCTCTTGCGCTGCACTTCGGTCGGGTGCGCGGTCAGCACCGGCACGATCAGCGCATCGTCGAAGAAGCGCTGCAGCAGGCGCTTCGACGCGTTGCCGGTCGTCTTCAGTTGTTCGAGCGCGTACGCGACCGTGCCGGGCTGCGACGCGGAGCCGGCCAGCGCGTGGATGCGGCGGCGGCGGTTGTGGTGGCGGTCTTCCGCGATGTTCGCGAGGTGCGAGAAATAGCTGAACGCGCGCACGACGCTCACCGTCTGCTCCGGCGTCAGCTTGCGCAGCTTCTTCTCGAGCGTCTGCGCGGCTTCGCTGTCGTCCTCGCGGCGGAACTTGACCGCGGTCTGGCGGATCGTCTCGACGACATCGAACACGGTGTCGCCTTCCTGCTCACGCACGACGTCGCCGAGCAGGCGGCCGAGGAAGCGGATGTCGTCGAACAGCGGGCCGTCCTTGTCTTCGCGCGTGCGCGTGCCGGACTTCGGCGCGGCGGCCGTGCGGGCCGCGGTGCGGGCAGCCGGGCCGGCGGCTTTCGTCGTGCGTTTTGTCTGACGTATCGGGTCTTTCGGTTTCGTTGCCGTTTTCGCACGGCCGTTCGCGGCGGTGGCGACGGTGTCCGTCGAGGCGTCGGAGGAGGACAGGGCAGCATTGCGGCGCGCCGTACGCGCCGATCCGGAAGACTTCACGATGGGTTTCCTTGGGAAAGCTCGAGTCAAAAGGAACTGCGGAAACTGCGAAACTGCGGTCAAGCAACCAGCTACGTGCGGCACATTCGCACATCGGCGCCGCGACCCGCGTGGCGGCAGGCCGGGCGCAGGCTCCAGGCCCGGGCGGGCAGGGGCGTGCGTGCTACCATTGTTCGATCTTCAATCCCGTCCTTCGATGTTCCAGCAATGAATTCCGAGACCCCTGCGGCCGGGCCGCAACAGGCACAGCTGCCCGCGACGTTGACGATTGCTTCGCGCGAGAGCCGCCTGGCGATGTGGCAAGCCGAACATGTGCGTGATGCGCTGCGCAAATTATATCCAGCTTGTGACGTGAACATCCTCGGGATGACGACGCGCGGCGACCAGATTCTCGATCGCACGCTGTCGAAGGTCGGCGGCAAGGGCCTGTTCGTGAAGGAACTGGAGGCCGCGCTGGCCGACGGCCGCGCCGATCTCGCCGTGCATTCGCTGAAGGACGTGCCGATGGCGCTGCCCGACGGCTTCTCGCTCGCCGCGATCATGGAGCGCGAAGACCCGCGCGATGCATTCGTGTCGAACGACTACGCGTCGCTCGACGCGCTGCCGCCCGGCGCCGTGGTCGGCACGTCGAGCCTGCGCCGCGAGGCGATGCTGCGCTCGCGCTATCCGCACCTGGAAGTGCTGCCGCTGCGCGGCAACCTCGATACCCGCCTGTCGAAACTCGACCGCGGCGACTACGCGGCGATCATCCTCGCGGCTGCCGGCCTGAAGCGCCTCGGCCTCGAAGCGCGGATCCGCGCGCTGCTCGACGTCGAGGCGAGCCCGCCCGCCGCGGGCCAGGGCGCGCTCGGCATCGAGATCGCATCGCACCGCAGCGACGTCGCTGCGTGGCTCGCACCGCTGCACGACCCGCAGACCGCGCTCGCGGTCGAGGCCGAACGCATGGTGTCGCGCGCGCTCGGCGGCAGCTGCGAGGTGCCGCTCGCCGCGCACGCGGTGTGGCGCGCGGGCGAACTGTACCTCGCCGGCCGCGTGTCGACGACCGACGGCATGCGGGTGCTGGCGGCCGAGGCGTGCGGGGCCGGCGTGACCGTCGCCGATGCGCTCGCGCTCGGCCGCGCCGTGTCCGACGAACTCGAGGCGCAAGGCGCGCTCGACATCGTCCAGGCGCTGCTCGCGGGCTCGCCGCCCGCCGGCAAGGGCGACGCCTGATGGCGGGCGGCGCGCGCGCGTTCACCGCTGTCCTGACGCGCCCGGACGGCCAGTCCGGCGCGCTTGCGTCGCAACTGGCCGAGGCCGGTTGCGACGTGCTCGAATTCCCGTTGATCGACATTGCGCCGG
>NZ_JAAGPE010000342.1:0-234 GCF_017104605.1 Burkholderia sp. Ac-20384
TAAAAAAAAAAAAAAAATAAATAACATAACGAAAAGTAACAATCACAAAAACTAACCAATAAACATAACAACACATAATGACGCGAACACACGTACAACAGAATGCACACGCACATAGCACCTCTAATACACACGAACCATATCCGCAATGAATCATGTCCCTCATCCGACGCCGTATATAGACATAATAAGGAAGCACTCACCACTAGACAATCACACCTCCGAACTAGTCAC
>NZ_JAAGPE010000343.1:0-8769 GCF_017104605.1 Burkholderia sp. Ac-20384
GCGGCTGCCACGGGCACCGCAGCGCCCGCGGCACCTGACGCGGCGGCCGGCGCGGCAGCCGAGGTGACGCCCGCTGCACCGGGTGCGAACGGGCAGGGCAAGGTCGCGCAGATCAAGCGGTTCGAGGTGACGGGTTCGCTGATCCGGCAGGCCGACAAGACCGGCTTCCAGCAGGTGCAGACGATCACGCCGAAGGAAATCCAGGCCAGCGGTGCGGTGTCCGTCACCGACTTCCTGCGCGACGCGGCGGCCAACTCGGCGAACAGCTGGGGCGAAGGGCAATCGGGCAACTTCGCGGCAGGCGCGGCCGGCATCGCGCTGCGCGGCCTGTCGGAGAAGTACACGCTCGTGATGGTCGACGGCCAGCGCGTCGCACCGTACGCATTCTTTTCGAACAGCGTCGATTCGTTCTTCGACCTCAACACGATCCCGCTCAACGATATCGAGCGGATTGAAATCGTGAAGACGGGCGCCGTGTCGCAGTACGGTTCGGACGCGATCGGCGGTGTCGTCAACATCATCACGAAACACAATTTCCGTGGCTTGCAGCTCGACGGCAGCCTCGGCAGCGCGATCAACGCCGGTAACGGCGACGGCACGGTGAAGTTCGGCGTGCTCGGCGGCTTCGGCGACCTGAACGCGGACCGCTTCAACGTGACGGCCGCGCTGAGCTACTACAAGTCGAACGGCTTCACGCTCGCCGACCGCGATTCGACGCGCAACCAGGACTTCACGGGCAAGCCGGGCGGCTTCTCGCTGCTCGCGCCGTCGTACTGGAATATGCCCGGCGGCGTCGCGCAGGCGCTGAGCGGGGGCTGCCCGTTCGGCGGCTCGGTGCATCCGGCGGTGTCGAATTCGCTGTCGGCCGGTTCGCCGGGCACGGTCTGCGGGTACAACACGGCTGAAAGCACGTCGATCCTGCCGATGACCGAGCGCCTGAACGCGAAGCTCCATGCGGACTTCAAGATCGACGACAAGACGACCGCGTTCGCGGATTTTCTCGAGAGCTACAACACGACCACGACCAACGACGGCTTGTGGAACAACGTGATCGGCAATTCGCAGAACCCTGCGCTCGTCTGGAATCCGCAGACGAAGCTGCTGTCGCCGTTCAATTTCACGGTACCGGTCAGCAACCCGTACAACACGACGGGCGCGGCCACGCCGCTCACCTACGCGTTTCCGAACACGGTCGCGCAGAAGACCTGGGCGAACTACTGGCGTGCGGCCGCAGGCATCAAGGGGTCGTTTACGCTGCCGTACGGTGACTGGGACTGGGCGACGTCGGTCAGCCATTCGCAGAGCACGGTGTCGAACGTGTTCACGAACCAGCTCAACGTCAACGCGCTGAACAACATCTACCAGAACGGCACGCTGAACTTCGCGAACCCGGCGGCAACGCCGAACGCGTTCAACGGGCTTTATCAGGAAGCGAACAACCTCGGCATCTCGAAGCTCGACACGATCGACGCGACGGTATCGACGCCGAACCTGTTCCACCTGCCGGCGGGTGACGTCGGCATCGGCTTCGGTGCACAGTTCACGCACCAGAGCGAAACGCTGACACCGGGCTCCGAATACCTGAGCGGGGCCGTCATCACGCCGGACCTCGAGACGGTGGATGGCCAGCGCAACGTCGCGGCCGTCTATTACCAGATCAACGTGCCGATCCTCGAGAACCTGACGTTCAGCCAGGCGGGCCGCTACGACCACTACACCGACGTGGGCGGCGCCTTCTCGCCGCGCTTCGCGTTGCGTTACCAGCCGATCAAGGCACTGACGCTGTATACGTCGTACAACCGTGGCTTCCGCGCGCCGACCTTCGTCGAGGACAGCAAGTCGCAGACGCTCGGCATCCAGATCGACCCGGCCACCGGCCAGAACTACACGTCGATCACCGTCGGCAACCCGAACCTCGCGCCGGAACGCACGCGCAACTTCAACATCGGCTTCCAGGTGTCGCCGAGCCGGTACACGGATCTCGGCTTCGACTGGTACAAGATCCGCATCGACAACGTGATCGGCCAGGGCACGCCGTCTCAGGTCGCAACCGACCCGACGACGGGCCAACTGCTGTACAAGGTGATCCCGTACCAGAACCTCGGCTACCTCGACACCAACGGCTTCGAAGGCACGTTCCGCCAGGGGCTGCCGCTCAAGGGCTGGGGCACGGTCACGCTGTCGGGCGACTGGGCGTACATCAACAGCTACAAGATCGGCTTCCCGGGCGGCACGCCGGTCAACGGCGCGGGCAACAACTTCACGATCACGCAGCCGTTCGGCGGCAGCTTCCCGCGCTGGCGCGGCAACACGACGCTGGACTGGAACTACCGGAAGTTCGATGCGGCGCTCACGTGGCAGTTCACGGGCCCGTACGCGCAGAACCTCACGCCGGCGCCTGCGCCGTCGAAGGTCGGTTCGTACAGCCAGTTCAACCTGATGATGTCGTACACGGGCTTCAAGAACTGGACGATCTACGGCGGCATCAACAACCTCTTCAACCGCACGCCGCCGTACGACCCGATCTTCGCGAACGGCACGCTGGACCAGAGCGGGTACGACACGTCGGTGTATTCGTACATCGGCCGGTTCGCGCAGATCGGCGCGACGTACAAGTTCTGAAGGCGATCGCGATGCACTGACAGGCTTTAGACCGGCCGCTCCACGTCCACTACCCCCTTTTCGGGGCGGCCTTTTTTCGCCTGGCGCCACGACGGCCCGCAACCGGGACGCGCGGCGGCACAGCTTATCCGATCGTGACCAGCACGAACCCTCCGCGGGACGCAGCCGGCATGCGGCGTCCGGCACAGGTAACGACCGCGCGCAGGCATCTCGCCCGCACGCTTCCGGACACACTGACCATGAGACTGTTGAATGGGCGACGGGCACGCGTGCCGCGCCACTCGCACCTGAAGCGCCCGCACATGCGGATGCGCGCCGCCACGCGCGCCGCGCTGCTTGCGTGCGCTGCGTGGTTCGTGTCGGGCGGCGTCGTGCCGCAGGCCGCGCTCGCCGTGCCGGCGATCTCGCAATACGACCATCCGAAATATCCGCCGGGTTTCACGCATTTCGACTACGCGAATGCGCAGGCGCCGGACAGCGGCACGCTCCAGTTCGAAAACTACGACGAATCGCAGAGCTACGACTCGCTGAACCCGTTTCTCGTGCGCGGCGCGCCCGCACCGGACATCAAGAACCTGATGTTCGACACGCTGATGCAGCGCAGCTGGGACGAGCTCGCTTCCGAATACGCGCTGATCGCCGACGACGTCGACGTTGCGCCCGACGGGCTGTCGGCGACGTTCCACATCAACCCGGCCGCACGCTTCTCGAACGGCGACCCGATCACCGCGGCCGACGTGAAATATTCGTTCGACACGCTGACGAGCCCGCAGGCGTCGCCGCTGTACAACGCGCAGTTCGCGATCATCAAGCGTGCGGTGGCCGTCGACGGCCACACGGTGCGCTTCGAGTTCAAGCACGCGGAGCGCGACGCCGCGCTGATCGCGGGCGACCTGCCGGTGTTCTCGCCGAAGTGGGGGCAGCGCGCGGACGGCACGCGCCCGCCGTTCGACCAGATCGCGAACGTGCCGCCGATCGCGAGCGGCCCGTACCTGATCGACCAGCGCAAGAACGACAAGCAGATCAGCTACGTGCGCGACCCGCACTACTGGGCGGCGAACCTGCCGTCGCGACGCGGCATGTTCCGCTTCGCGCACGTGTCGTTCAAGCTGTACCTGGATCAATACACGGCGCTCGAAGCGTTCAAGGCCGGCGACATCGACGCACGCATGGAATACAGCGCGACGCAGTGGGCACGCAAGTACGTCGGCAAGAATTTTCGCAACGGCATGCTGAAGCGCGGCGAGTTTCCCGACGGCCCCGCACAGATGCAGGGCTTCCTGATGAACATGCGCAAGCCGATGTTCCAGGACGTGCGGGTGCGGCATGCGCTCGCGCTGGCATTCGACTTCGACTGGATGAGCCGGATGATGTTCTACGGGCAGTATCGCCGGACCAACAGCTTCTGGGAGGCGAGCCCGTTCGCGGCAACCGGCACGCCGAGCGAGAAGGAGCTCGCGCTGCTCGAACCGTTCCGCTCGACGCTGCCCCCAGAGGTATTCGGCCCGATGGTCCAGCAGCCGTCGACGCTGCCGCCGAACTCGTTGCGCGCGAACCTGAAGGAAGCGCGCGACCTGCTCGCGCAGGCCGGCTGGCATTACCGCGACGGCGCGCTGCGCGACGCGAACGGCACGCCGATGACGATCGAGATCATCGACGACCAGCCCGGCATGGACCGCCTGATCCTGCCGTACACGCAGGCGCTCGCGATGCTCGGCATCCAGGCCTACCTGCGCGAGATCGACAGTGCGGTCTACCTGAAGCGCCTCGACAATTTCGAGTACGACATGACGACGTACATCTACCTGCCGGTGACGATCCCGGGGGCGGAGCTGACGCGACGCTTCGGCAGCGCGGCCGCATCGCAGCCGGGCTCCGAGAACTATCCGGGCGTGAAATCGAAGGCCGTCGATGCGCTGATTCATGCGGCGCTCGCGGCCGATACGCTCGACGATCTCGAGACGGCCACGCATGCGCTCGACCGCGTGCTGATCAACCTGTACGCGCTGATCCCGCAGTACTACCTGCCGAATGCGCGGATTGCGTACAAGGCGACGCTCGGCCACCCGGCGATCGTGCCGGATTCCTATCAGTACGAGGACTGGATCATCGACTACTGGTACGTGAAGCAGCCGGCGGCGAAACCCGCGCCGGCGGCCTGAGGAGGAACGACAATGCTGGCATACATACTCAGGCGATTGCTGCTGATGATCCCGACGCTGATCGGGGTGGTGACGATCACGTTCGCGGTCACGCAGTTCGTGCCGGGCGGCCCGGTCGAACAGGTGCTCGCGCAGTTGCGCCACGGCAGCGCGCGCGGCGGGGAGGCGGGCGGCGGAGGCGGCGGCTACCACGGCAGCCAGGGCGTCGACCCGCAGCAGATCGAGCAGATCCGCAAGCAGTTCGGCTTCGACAAGCCGCCGCTCGAACGCTACGTGCTGATGCTGAAGAGCTATGCGACGTTCGACCTCGGGCAGTCCTATTTCGCGCACCGCAGCGTGTGGGCGGTGATCCGCTCGAAGCTGCCGGTGTCGATCACGCTCGGGATGTGGACGGTGATCCTCACGTACCTAGTGTCGGTGCCGCTCGGCATCGCGAAGGCGGTGCGCAACGGGTCGCGGTTCGATACCGTGACGAGCGTGCTGGTGCTGGCCGGCTACGCGGTGCCAGGCTTCGTGCTCGGCGTGCTGCTGCTGATGCTGTTCGGCGGCGGCACGTTCTGGCAGCTGTTCCCGATGCGCGGGCTCACGTCCGACAACTTCGACGACCTGACGCTGATCGGCAAGGCGCTCGACTATCTGTGGCACATCGTGATGCCGGTGACGGCGTCGGTCATCGGCAACTTCGCGATCGTCACGATCCTGACCAAGAACACGTTCCTCGAGGAAATCGGCCGGCAATACGTGCTGACCGCACGCGCGAAGGGGGCGCCGGAGCGCGACGTGCTGTGGAAGCACGTGCTGCGCAATGCGGCGATCCCGTTGCTCACCGGGCTGCCGGCCGCGTTCGTCGGTGCGTTCCTGAACGGCAACCTGCTGATCGAGACGCTGTTCTCGCTCGACGGCATGGGGCAACTGTCGTACGACTCGGTGATCCGCCGCGACTATCCGGTCGTGCTCGGTTCGCTGTTCCTGTTCACGCTGATCGGCCTGCTGACCAAACTCATCGCGGATATCTGCTATGTCCTCGTCGACCCCCGTATCCAGTTCAACCGCCTGGACCACTGACCAGGCGTGCGCCGCGTGCGCGGCCTCGCCGTCGCCGTGGCGGCGCACGTGGCTGCGCTTTCGCGCGCAGCCGCTCGGCTACTGGAGCCTTGTGATCTTCACGGTGTTGTTCGCGCTCAGCCTCGGCGCAAACCTGCTGTCGAACGACCGGCCGCTGATCGTGCGCTACGACGGGCACTATTACTTCCCGATCGTGAAGGACTATCCGGAGACCTTGTTCGGCGGCGACTTTCCCGCGATGACGAACTATCTCGATCCGTATATCCGTACGAAGATCGAGTCGCACGGCAATTTCGCGATCTATCCGCCGAACCGCTACCGCTACGACACGATCGACTATTTCGCGTCGCGGCCGTATCCGGCGCCGCCGTCGTCGAGCAACTGGCTCGGCACCGACCAGTTCGGGCGCGACGTGCTCGCGCGATTGCTGTACGGGTTCCGGCTGTCGGTGCTGATGGCGTTCGCGCTGACCGTGTCGGGCGTGCTGGTCGGCGTGCTGACGGGTGCGCTGCAAGGCTTCTACGGTGGCCGCACCGACCTGGTCGGGCAGCGGCTGATCGAGATCTGGAGCGCGCTGCCCGACTTGTACCTGCTGATCATCTTCGCGTCGATCTTCACGCCGTCGCTGTGGCTGCTGTTCATCCTGCTGTCGATGTTCGGCTGGCTCGTACTGTCTGACTACGTGCGCGCCGAATTCCTGCGCAACCGCGGGCTCGACTACGTGAAAGCGGCACGCACGATGGGGCTGACGAACGCACAGATCATCTGGCGCCACGTGCTGCCGAACAGCCTCACGCCGGTGATCACGTTCCTGCCGTTCCGGATGAGCGCGGCGATCCTGTCGCTGACGAGCCTCGATTTCCTCGGCCTCGGCGTGCCGCCGCCAACGCCGAGCCTCGGCGAGCTGCTGCAGGAGGGCAAGAACAACCTGGATGCGTGGTGGATCTCGATTGCGGCGTTCGCGGCGCTGGTGGTGACGCTGCTGCTGCTCACCTTCATGGGCGATGCGCTACGCAACGCGCTCGACACGCGCACGCGCGGCTCGGCATTCGGCGGAGGGCGGTGATGACGCGACCGTTGTTGCAGATCGACGGGTTTTCCGCGCATTTCGGCGCGAACGCGGCCGTACAGGACCTGAGCCTGTCGATCGGCCGCGGCGAGCGCGTGGCGCTCGTCGGCGAATCGGGGTCGGGCAAGAGCGTGACCGCACTGTCGATCCTGCGGCTCGCGCAGCACGCGACACTGTCGGGGCGGATGCTGTTCGACGGCGAGGATCTGCTCGCGAAGACCGAGCAGCAGATGCGCGGGATTCGCGGCGCCGATATCGCGATGGTGTTCCAGGAGCCGATGACCGCGCTCAATCCGCTGTATACGATCGGCAAGCAGATCGCCGAGAGCCTGCGGCTGCACGAGGGGCTGCGCCCGGGCGAAGCACGCGAGCGCGGGATCGCGCTGCTGCGGCGCACCGGGATTCCGGAGCCGGAGCGGCGCATCGACAGCTTTCCGCACCAGTTGTCGGGCGGGCAGCGGCAACGCGCGATGATCGCGATGGCGCTGGCGTGCCGGCCGCGGCTGCTGCTCGCGGACGAGCCGACCACCGCGCTCGACGTGACGGTGCGCCAGCAGATCGTCGACCTGCTGATCGAGCTGCAGGAGCAGGAGGCCGCCGCGCGCGGGATGGCGGTACTGCTGATCACGCACGACCTGAACCTCGTGCGGCGCTTCGCGCAGCGCGTGGCGGTGATGGAGAAGGGTGTGCTGGTGGAGGCGAACACGACCGCCGCCCTGTTCGCGGCGCCGCAGCATCCGTATACGCGCCGGCTGCTCGACAGCGCGCCGCAACGGGCGGTCGAGCCGGTCGCCGCCGGCGCGCAGACGTTCCTCGACGTGCAGCACCTTGCGGTCGACTACCGCATCGCGGCAAAGGGCTGGCGCTCGGTGCTCGGCAAGACGACGTTCCGCGCCGTGCACGACGTGCAGTTGAGCCTGAAGCGCGGCGAAACGCTCGGGATCGTCGGCGAGTCGGGCTCGGGGAAATCGACGCTCGCGTCGGCCGTGCTCGGCCTGCAGCGGCCGGCGTCGGGCGGGATCGAGATCGACGGCATGCCGCTGGCGTCGCTGCGCACGACGCAGGGCCGCCGCACGCTGTACGGGCGCATGCAGGTGGTGTTCCAGGATCCGTTCGGTTCGCTGTCGCCGCGCATGACGGTCGAGCAGATCGTCGGCGAAGGGCTGGGCGTGCACCGGCCGCAGGTGGCCGGCGACGCGCGGCGGGCGCGGATCGCCGCGCTGTTGCAGGAGGTGGGCCTGCCGCCCGAAGCGATGCTGCGCTATCCGCACGAGTTTTCCGGCGGGCAGCGGCAGCGGATCGCGATCGCGCGGGCGCTGGCGGTGGAGCCGGAACTGCTGGTGCTCGACGAGCCGACGAGTGCGCTCGACGTGTCGATCCAGAAGCAGGTGCTGAATCTGCTGACGAATCTCCAAAAGAAGTACAAACTCAGCTACCTGTTCATCACGCACGATCTGGCAGTGATGCGCGCGATGGCTCACCGGGTCATCGTGATGAAGGCGGGGCGCGTGGTCGAGGCGGGCGAGACGCTCGACGTGCTGCACGCGCCATCCCATCCGTATACGCGAGCGTTGCTCGCGTCGTCCATGCTGGCGCCGGAGCGCGGCCCGCAGGAGAGGCAAGAGAGAACCGATGATTGACGAGAACCGGGCGCCGGGCGCCCGAGCGGTGCAAGCCGCGAAAGCGTTGCGCAGCGACGCCGATTTCTGGTCGCTGCGCATCGTCGACGAGACGATCGACGAACATGCGGTGCGCAACGACGTCGCGCAGCCGTTTTCGCGCACGCGCGAGCGTGGTGCGATGCTGACGGCCTGGGCCGGCACGGGCGCGGGCTATGCGGCGACGCCTGAT
>NZ_JAAGPE010000344.1:0-236 GCF_017104605.1 Burkholderia sp. Ac-20384
AATAAAAAAAAAAAAAAAATAAATGATACGTGTCGACGACACAGACAACAACAGAAACACTAAATACTAGAGAAACCTTCAATCTAGTATATTAATGACTCAAGTCCAACCTATCCATACACCTCACGCACAGACTAGTATATACAACACTGCACAACAGTACAACATACTACTCACTGAGATCATAGACGTGTCATTACACTACACTACATCCGCTATCACATCGTCACCACAAA